>NZ_JBDJLK010000116.1:0-12394 GCF_039673335.1 Pseudomonas sp. TWI929 | reverse complement strand
GGGCTGCGCAGCAGCCCCGGCAATCTATGCTGAGGCGAAGATCTTGGGGCCGCTGCGCGCCCCTTTCGCGACACAAGGCCGTTCCCACAGGCGCCCCTACAAAGGGACCGCAACATGCGTTTTAGGCCCGACCTTTGGTCAGCCACCCGACTCGGGCGCAAATTTCATGTATGATATGCGCCCTTCCAAAAGCCTGACTGTCCGAGAACACCCCATGCAGCTTTCTTCGCTCACTGCGGTTTCCCCTGTAGACGGCCGTTATGCCGGCAAAACCCAGGCCTTGCGCCCCATTTTCAGCGAATTCGGCCTGATCCGTTTCCGCGCCCTGGTCGAAGTGCGCTGGCTGCAGCGCCTGGCCGCCCACCCGCAGATCGGCGAAGTGCCGGCGTTCTCCGCCGAAGCCAACGCCCTGCTGGACAACCTGGCTACCGATTTCAAGCTGGAGCACGCCGAGCGCGTCAAGGAAATCGAGCGCACCACCAACCACGACGTCAAGGCGATCGAATACCTCCTCAAGGAGCAGGCCGCCAAGCTGCCTGAGCTGGCCAAGGTCAGCGAGTTCATCCACTTTGCCTGCACCAGCGAGGACATCAACAACCTGTCCCACGCCCTGATGCTGCGCGCCGGCCGTGACGAAGTGCTGCTGCCGCTGATGCGCCAGATCGCCGACGCCATCCGCGCCCTGGCCCACGCCCACGCCGACGTGCCAATGCTGTCGCGCACCCACGGTCAGCCAGCTTCGCCGACCACCCTGGGTAAAGAACTGGCCAACGTCGTGTACCGCCTGGAGCGCCAGATCGCCCAGGTTGCCGCCGTGCCGCTGCTGGGCAAGATCAACGGCGCCGTGGGCAACTACAACGCCCACCTGTCGGCATACTCGCAGATCGACTGGGAAGCAAACGCCCGCGCCTTCATCGAAGACGAGCTGGGCCTGCAGTTCAACCCGTACACCACCCAGATCGAGCCGCACGACTACATCGCCGAGCTGTTCGACGCCATCGCCCGCTTCAACACCATCCTGATCGACTTCGACCGTGATGTGTGGGGCTACATCTCGCTGGGCTACTTCAAGCAGAAGACCGTTGCCGGCGAAATCGGCTCGTCGACCATGCCACACAAGGTCAACCCGATCGACTTCGAAAACTCCGAAGGCAACCTGGGTATCGCCAACGCGCTGTTCCAGCACCTGGCCAGCAAGCTGCCGATCTCGCGCTGGCAGCGTGACCTGACCGACTCCACCGTGCTGCGCAACCTGGGCGTGGGCTTTGCCCACAGCGTTATCGCCTACGAAGCCAGCCTGAAAGGCATTGGCAAGCTGGAAGTCAACGAAGCCCGCATCGCTGCCGACCTGGACGCCTGCTGGGAAGTGCTGGCCGAGCCGATCCAGACCGTAATGCGCCGCTTCAACATCGAAAACCCCTACGAGAAGCTCAAAGAGCTGACCCGTGGCAAGGGCATCACCCCTGAAGCGCTGCTGACCTTCATCGACGGCCTGGACATGCCAGCCGAAGCCAAGGCCGAGCTCAAGCAGCTGACCCCCGCTACCTACATCGGTAACGCGGCAGCCCAGGCCAAACGCATCTAAGCTGACCGTCGCGTACAACGCCCGGCCTGGCCGGGCGTTTTTATTCCCGGACGAAAATTACGTTTTTTCAATAGGTTGAACATGAATCCTGATACTCCACTGCAGCTGCTCGGCGGCATCTCGGCCCGCGAATTCATGCGCGACTACTGGCAGAAGAAGCCCCTGCTGGTGCGCCAGGCCTTCCCGGACTTCATCAGCCCGATCGACCCCGACGAGCTGGCCGGCCTGGCCCTGGAAGAGGAAGTCGAGTCGCGTATCGTGCTTGAGCACGGCGCCCACCCGTGGGAGCTGCGCCGCGGCCCGTTCAACGAAGACACCTTCGCCGAGCTGCCGGAAAAGGACTGGACCCTGCTGGTGCAGGCCGTGGACCAGTTCGTCCCGGAAGTGGCCGAACTGCTGGAGAACTTCCGCTTCCTGCCCAGCTGGCGTATCGATGATGTGATGATCAGCTTCGCCGCCCCGGGTGGCAGCGTCGGCCCGCACTTCGACAACTACGACGTGTTCCTGCTGCAGGGCCACGGCCAGCGCAACTGGAAGATTGGCCAGATGTGCAGCAGCGACAGCCCGCTGCTGGAGCACGCCGACCTGCGCATCCTGGCCGAGTTCGAGCAGAGCGAAGAGTGGACCCTGGAACCGGGCGACATGCTCTACCTGCCACCGCGCCTGGCCCACTACGGTGTGGCCGTGGACGACTGCCTGACCTATTCGGTCGGCTTCCGCGCGCCAAGCGCCGCCGAAGTGCTGACTCACTTCACCGACTTCCTCGGCCAGTTCCTGCCCGACGAAGAGCGCTACAGCGACGCCGACGCCCAGCCTGCCAGCGACCCGCACCAGATCCAGCACGACGCCCTCGACCGCCTCAAGGCGCTGCTCGACAAGCACATGGGCGACAAGGATCTGCTGCTGACCTGGTTCGGCCAGTTCATGACCGAGCCGCGTTACCCCGAGCAGATCGTTGGCGAGGAGCTGAGCGAGGAAGAGCTGATCGAAGCCCTTGAACAAGGCGCCATCCTGATCCGCAACCCGAGCGCACGCCTGGCCTGGTCGGAATTCGAAGACGACCTGCTGCTGTTCGCCAGCGGCCGTAGCTGCCCGCTGCCAGGCAAGCTGCGCGAACTGCTGAAGCTGGTGTGCGCGGCCGACGCCCTGCACATCGACAACCTGGCAGAATGGCTGCAGGACGAAGATGGCCTTATGCTGGTACAGCAGCTGGTCAAACAAGGAAGCCTGGGATTCGCCAATGAATAAGATTCGTGTGCGCCTCGCCGACTGGCAAAAGGACAACGCCGACATCCGCCGTATCCGTGAAGCGGTGTTCATTGCCGAACAGCACGTACCGCCGGAGCTGGAGTGGGACTCGGACGATCCGACCGCTGCGCACTTCCTGGCACTGGAAGGCGACTACCCGATCGGCACCGCCCGCCTGCTGCCCGACGGCACCATTGGCCGGGTTTCGGTACTGAAGGACTGGCGCGGGCTGAAGGTGGGTGACGCGCTGATGAATGCCGTGATCGTCGAAGCCCAGGACCGCGACCTGAAGCAGCAGATGCTCAGCGCCCAGGTGCACGCCACGCCGTTCTACGAGCGGCTGGGCTTTCGCGTAGTCAGCGAAGAGTTCCTCGAAGCCGGCATCCCGCACGTGGACATGGTGCGCGACTCGCGCGCCTGATCCATAACCTGTACCGGCCTGTTCGCGGGTGAACCCGCTCCCACAGTGACCCCACAAACTTCAGATATTGTGCGGTCCCTGTGGGAGCGGGTTTACCCGCGAATGGGCCGGCACAGGCTTATGACACTTCCCCAGACAAAAAACCTGTACATCCATCCAGATAAAACTTGCCTCTGCGCCCCCGCTTGCGCATCCTAGTGCCCATCACCCCCGATGAAGCGTCCCCGGCCATGCGCCTGTTCCTCTGCGAAAAACCTTCCCAGGCAAAAGACATCGCCAAAGTGCTCGGCGCCAACCGCAAAGGCGACGGCTGCTGGCAAAGCACCGACGTCTGCGTAACCTGGTGCATCGGCCACCTGCTGGAAACCGCCCCGCCCGACAGCTACGACGAACGCTACAAGCGCTGGAACCTGGCCGACCTGCCGATCATCCCGGACAAGTGGAAGATGCTGGTCAAGCCCAAGACCGCCAGCCAGTTCAAGGCGGTCAAGCGCCTGCTCGGCGAAGCGCGGGAACTGGTGATCGCCACCGACGCCGACCGCGAAGGCGAAATGATTGCCCGCGAGCTGGTCGAGCATTGCCGCTACCGCGGCCCGGTGCAGCGCCTGTGGCTATCGGCGCTGGACGACGCCTCCATCCGCAAGGCCTTGGCACGCCTGCTGCCGGGCCACGAAACCTTCAACCTGTACCACTCGGCGCTGGGCCGCTCGCGCGCCGACTGGCTGATCGGCATGAACATGAGCCGGCTGTTCACCCTGCTGGGCCGCCAGTCCGGCTACCAGGGCGTATTGCCAGTGGGCCGGGTGCAAACGCCTACCTTGCGCCTGGTGGTCGACCGTGACCGCAGCATCGCCAGCTTCGTGCCGGTGCCGTTCTGGGCCATCGACGTGCAACTGGAACACGCCGGCCAACGCTTCAACGCCCAATGGCGCGCGCCCGAAGACGCCTGCGATGACCAGGGGCGCTGCCTGAAACAGGGCCTGGCGCAACAAGCCGCCGCCGACATCAGCCAGGCCGGTACTGCCCGCGCGGTAAAGGTGGCCACCGAGCGCGTACGCGAAGCGGCACCGCTGCCCTTCGACCTCGGTACCCTGCAGGAGCTGTGCTCGAAAAAATTCGGCCTCGGTGCCCAGGAAACCCTCGACATCGCCCAGGCGCTTTACGAAACCCACAAACTGATCACCTACCCGCGCAGCGACTGCGGCTACCTGCCGCAAAGCCAGCACGCCGAGGCGCCGGCCATCCTCGCCGCCCTGCAACGGGTCGATGCCAGCCTGGCGCCACTGCAGCCCTACCTGGAGCCGCAACGCCGCTCGCGGGCCTGGAACGACGCCAAGGTCAGCGCCCACCACGGCATCATCCCCACTGCGGCTGCCAGCGACCCGTCGCGCCTGCCGGCCAAGCACAAGGCGGTATATACCTTGATCCGCGCCCGCTACCTGGCGCAGTTTCTGCCCAACCACGAATACGACCGCACCCAGGCCGACTTCGACTGCGCTGGCCATGCCTTGCGCGCGGTGGGCAAGCAGATCGTCGAGCCGGGCTGGCGTCGCGCCCTGCCCGAGGCCCTGACCCCGGCCAAGGGCCGCGAGGCACCACCAGCCCAGGTATTGCCAGCGCTACGCGAAGGCCAGGACTGCAGCGTGCAGGGCCTGCAACTGAAAGACCTGTGGACCCAGCCGCCCAAACCGTTCACCGAAGGCGACCTGATCAAGGCGATGAAGAACGTGGCCAAACTGGTGGACGACCCGCGGCTGAAACAGAAGCTCAAGGAAACCACCGGTATTGGCACCGAGGCCACCCGCGCCAGCATCATCCAGGGCCTGCTCGATCGCGGTTACCTGGTGAAAAACGGCAAGGCCCTGTCGGCCACGCCTGCGGCCTTCAGCCTGATTGACGCCGTACCGCGCGCCATTGCCGACCCCGGCACCACGGCCATCTGGGAGCAGGCACTGGACATGGTGCAGAGTGGCGAGATGACCCTGGAAGAGTTCGTCGCCCGGCAATCGGCGTGGATGGGCAAGCTGGTGGAGCGTTGCAGCGGCATGCGCATGACCATCAGCGGGCCGGCGGCCGGGGCGGCGCCGCCGTGGAAGAAGAAGCGGCGTAGCGGTGCTGGAAAAAGCAAACCGACTGGGAGCAAGCCGGCCGCTGGCAAGCCGCGTCAGCCCCGGAGGAAGGCGGCAACCTGACACTTTTGCATTGCCAGTACCGGCGGCGCTGTACAAACTCTGAGATAACAGGAGGAACCTGTGGGAGCGGGCGTGCCCGCGAAGAGGCCAGTACTGGCAGTCTATCCACCACCGTCAAACCAAATACCCGACCCGACACATTGGCACCATGAAATTTACCTGCTAAGTTTTCATGAAAATAATCACAATAATTTTCACGAGGCCTTTGCATGTTCAAGCAGTCCGCCCAGCACGTCGCCAGCTACTATGCCCAGACCTACCCCGCCAACATCCCGCTACGCCCTACCCTGCAAGGCACCCACGACACCGATGTACTGATCATCGGCGCCGGTTTCAGCGGCCTGCACACCGCCCTGCGCCTGACCCAGGCCGGCAAGCGCGTAACGCTGCTGGAAGCCAGCCGGGTGGCCTGGGCCGCGTCCGGGCGCAACGGCGGCCAAGCGTTGCTGGGTTGGTCTTGCGACATGCCACCACTGGAAAAGGCCCTGGGCATCGAGCGCACCCAACGCCTGTGGGCCAGTATGTGCTGGGCCGCAGACGAAATGCGCGAACTGCCCCAGCGCCACGGCTTCGATATCGACTACCGGCTGGGCAGCCTGTGGACCGCGGTAATGCCGCGCCGGGTGAAAATGCTTGAAGAAGCCCTGCACGAGGCCGAACACAAATGGGGCTACGATGCCCTGCGCCTGATTGGTCGCGACGAGTTACCACAATGGATCGACAGCCCGCGCTACCAGGCTGCACTATACGACGCGCGGGGCGCCCACCTCAATCCGCTGAAACTGGCCCAGGGCCTGGCCAGCACCATCGAAGCGGCCGGCGGGCGTATCTACGAACAGAGCCAGGTGTTCAGCTATCAACAGGCTGGCGACGGCTATGTCGCCCGTACCGATCGCGGTGAAGTTCGCTGCCAGGTGTTGGTACTGGCCTGCAACGCCTACATCGACCGCCTCGACCGCAACCTGTCGCGCCGCCTGTTACCGGTCGGCTCTTACCAGGTAGCCACCGCACCGCTGGATGCCGACTTCGCCCGTTCACTGCTGCCGCGCAACAGTTGCGTGATCGACAACCAGTTCGTACCTGACTACTTCCGCCTGACCCCGGACCACCGCCTGCTGTTTGGCGGCGGCTGCACTTACCTGGGCGGCATTCCCAAGGACGTCGCCAGCGCCACCCGCCCCTACCTGGAGCGGGTGTTCCCGCAACTGGCCGGGGTGGCCATCGACTATGCCTGGGGTGGCCATATCGACTGCAGCATCCAGCGCACCCCGGACGTCGGCCGCGACGGCCAGCGTTACTGGTTGCAGGGTTTCTCCGGCCATGGCGTGCTACCGACCCTGGCGGCGGCACGGGCGGTGAGCGATGCCATTCTTGGCGATGAAGACCTGCTGGCACTGTACCAAGGCATCGACAACGGCCGCTTCCCTGGCGGCGACCTGCTGGCCGCACCGCTGGAGGCCGCCGCCAAGGCCTGGTACCGCATGCGCGATCGCGTCTGATCGGCTGACGCAACTCCCTTGTGGGAGCGGCCTTGCCGGGGCGCCGGACCGGTCGGAAAGGGCTGCGAAGCAGCCCCAGGCTATCAGCACAGATGCACAAATTGCCGGGGCCGCTTTGCGGCCCTTTCGCGACGCAAGGCCGCTCCCACAAAGGGCCGCGCAGATCTGAAGAGGATGCAGGCTAGCACCAATGCCTCACCACAAATCCCAGTGCCAAGCCAAATCCCTCCTATTCTCAATAGCTCCCTTCGCTTCCTGCACCCAGGAGACACGACCATGAGCTATGTAACCACGAAGGACGCCGTACAGATCTTCTACAAGGACTGGGGCCCGCGTGACGCGCCGGTGATCCATTTCCACCACGGCTGGCCGCTCAGTGCCGACGACTGGGACGCGCAGATGCTGTTCTTCCTCGCCCACGGTTACCGCGTGGTCGCCCACGACCGCCGTGGCCATGGCCGCTCCAGCCAGGTGTGGGACGGCCACGACATGGACCATTACGCCGACGACGTGGCCGCCGTGGTCGCCCACCTGGGCATCCAGGGCGCCGTGCATGTCGGCCACTCGACCGGCGGTGGCGAAGTGGTGCGCTACATGGCCCGCCACCCCGGCGACAAGGTAGCCAAGGCCGTGCTGATCGCCGCCGTGCCGCCACTGATGGTGCAAACACCCGGCAACCCGGGTGGCCTGCCCAAGTCGGTGTTCGACGGTTTCCAGGCCCAGGTCGCCAGCAACCGCGCGCAGTTCTACCGGGATGTGCCGACCGGGCCGTTCTACGGCTACAACCGCCCAGGTGTCGAAGCCAGTGAGGGCATCATCGGCAACTGGTGGCGCCAGGGCATGATCGGCAGCGCCAAGGCCCATTACGATGGCATCGTGGCGTTTTCCCAGACGGATTTCACTGAAGACCTGAAAGGCATCCAGCAGCCCGTACTGGTGATGCATGGCGACGATGACCAGATCGTGCCGTATGAAAACTCCGGGCCGCTGTCGGCGAAGCTGTTACCCAATGGCACGCTGAAGACCTACAAAGGCTACCCGCATGGCATGCCGACCACCCATGCCGACGTAATCAATGCGGATTTGCTGGCGTTTATTCGAAGCTGATGTGAACGCCTGTACCGGCCTCTTCGCGGCGGTTCGACGCCTCGAAAGGGCCGGCGCTGGCAACACACCTCACCCAGGATTACCATGTCTCCCTTCTAGCGCGGCCCTTTACCGCCCCCTTGCCTCCCTGCCTGCCAAAACCCATGCCCTTCGAACTCACCGTAGAACCCCTAACCCTGCTGATCCTGGCCCTGGTCGCCTTCGTCGCCGGTTTCATCGATGCCATCGCCGGCGGTGGCGGCCTGCTCACCACCCCGGCGCTGCTCACCGCCGGCATGCCGCCACACCTGGTGCTGGGCACCAACAAGCTCAGCTCGACCTTCGGCTCGGCCACCGCCGGTTTCACCTACTACAAGCGCAAGCTGTTCCACCCGGCACAGTGGCGCCCGGCCTTGTTCGCCACCTTGACCGGCGCATTGCTAGGGGCGGTCATCGCCCACTACATGCCCGCCGAATGGCTGAACAAGATGCTGCCGGTGATCGTCTTTGCCTGTGGCATCTACCTGCTGTTCGGCGGTACGCCCAAGGCGCCGTTGGATGCCGATGCACCGATCAAGAAAAAATGGCAGGTACCGCAAGGTTTCACCCTGGGCTTCTATGACGGCGTGGCCGGCCCAGGCACCGGGGCGTTCTGGACGGTCAGCACCCTGCTGCTATACCCCATCGACCTGGTCCGCGCCAGCGGCGTGGCACGCAGCATGAACTTCGTCAGCAACATCGCGGCGCTGACGGTGTTCATCATTTCCGGGCAGGTGGACTACATCGTCGGCCTGTGCATGGGCCTGTCGGTGATGGTCGGTGCCTTCTTCGGCGCACGCACGGCGATCAGCGGCGGCAGCAAGTTCATCCGCCCGGTGTTCATCACCGTGGTGCTGGCGTTGACCGTGCGCCTAGCGTGGCAACACTGGTTCGGGCAGGCCTAAGCGGCGAGCGACATAGAGGTCAATCAGGTAGCGCGCAATGGAGCGCCCGGCCGGCAGCGGCGGCAGGTCGTGGACGCTGAACCACTGGGCATCCTCGATCTCGTCCGGCTGCATGACGATCTCGCCGCCCGCGTATTCGGCATGGAAGCCGAGCATCATCGAGTGCGGAAACGGCCAGCACTGGCTGCCGACGTACTGGATGTTCTGCACTTCCACCGCCACTTCCTCACGCACTTCGCGCACCAGGCAGTCTTCGGCCGACTCGCCCGGCTCGGCAAAACCTGCCAGGGTGCTGTACACACCGGCGACGAAACGCGGCGAGCGCGCCAGCAGAATCTCGTCGCCACGGGTCACCAGCACGATCATGCTCGGCGAAATGCGCGGGTAGCTGCGCAGGTCGCACGGCTGGCAGTACATCGCCCGCTCCCAGCGGATTTGCGTCATCGCCTGGCCGCAGCTGCCGCAGAAGCGGTGCTCGCGGGCCCAGGTGCCGATCTGCGCGGCATAGCCCAGCACCTTGTAGGTGTCGAAGTCGCCTTCGAGCATGAATGCGCGCAGGCCGCGCCAGCTGCAGCCGGGCACGTCGGTGGCACTGCGCAGCTCCAGCAGGAACACTGGCTGGCCATCGAAGTGGCCAATGCCATGCTCGCACAGTACGTCGAGGTCCTGGCGCTTGAGCCAGTCGCGAGGGAACAGCGCGCCGTTGGCGTCCACCAGGAACCCTTCCGGGCTGCGGGCCACGGCCAGCCCCCCGGTAATCTGCGGGTCGAGTACTGCGGTAGTCCAGCGTGCTGACATGTCGGGGGTTCCTTTACTGCGCGTCCCCCGGTTTGATCAGTCGGCGAACGTCGGTTTCTGTTTGCTCATGTGCGCCGCCACGGCCACGCGCAGGTCTTCGGACTGCAGCATCGCGGCGTTCCAGGTGGCGATATAGTCCAGGCCATCGTCGATGCGATGGTCACGCATGTAGCTGAGCATTTCCTTGGTGCCGGCCACGGCAATTGGCGATTTTGCGGTAATCTCGCGGGCGATGACAAAGACCTCGTCCATGAGCGCAGCCTGATCATCATAGACCCGGTTGACCAGGCCGATACGCAGCGCCTCGTCGGCCTCGACATTGCGCCCGGTGAAGGCCAGCTCGCGCATCATGCCGTCGCCAATGATACGTGGCAAACGTTGCAATGTGCCGACATCGGCGGCCATGCCCATGTCGATTTCCTTGATCGAGAACTGCGCATCGCGGCTGCAATAGCGCATGTCGCAGGCCGAGATCAGGTCGATGGCGCCACCGATGCAGTAGCCCTGCACGGCGGCCAGTACCGGCTTGCGGCAATTGTCCACGGCGTTGAACGAGGCCTGCAGGCGCTGGATGGTCTTGCGCAGGAAGCGCGCATTGCGGCCAACGTCCTTGCCCATTTGCCCGGCCAACGAGGCCAGCATCATCAGGTCGATACCGGCAGAGAAGTGCTTGCCAGCGCCGCTGATCACCACCGCGCGCACGGCATCGGTGTCGTCGACCCATTGGAAGATGTCGACGATCTCTTCCCAGAAGGCCGCGTTCATCGCGTTTACCTTCTCCGGGCGGTTGATCTGAACGTGGGCGATGTTGTCGGTCAGTTCGACCTTGAACGCGCTGTACTCGGTCACGGGCGGCACTCCTGCGGGTGAAGGGTTCATAGCGCGGATGGTAACCCAGGCCAATGACCGCACTTATGCCAAAAACGGGACTGCACGCCTTGCCTAAGGCGCGCTGATCCGGCACCGTGCGCCATCGCCGAATCATAAGGATACAAATTCATGTCACGCTCCCTGAACGGCGCCCTCGCCCACGGTTTTCTGGGCCAATCGCCGCAGTGGTACAAGGCGGTCATCTGCCTGTTCCTGGTGCTCAACCCGCTGCTGCTGGCAACCGTTGGCCCGGCCGCTGCGGGCTGGGCGCTGGTGATCGAGTTCATCTTCACCCTGGGCATGGCCCTGAAGTGCTACCCGCTGATGCCCGGCGGGCTGTTGCTCATCGAAGCCATGCTGTTGCAGATGACCACGCCACAGGCGCTGTACGAAGAGCTGCAACACAACTTCCCGGTGATCCTGCTGCTGATGTTCATGGTAGCCGGCATTCACTTCATGAAGGAGCTGCTGCTGTTCCTGTTCTCGCGCATTTTGCTGGGCGTGCGCTCGAAAGCCATGCTGTCGCTGCTGTTCTGCGTGCTGTCGGCGTTTCTCTCGGCGTTTCTCGACGCGCTGACCGTGACGGCCGTGATCATCAGTGCTGCGGTGGGCTTCTATGCGGTTTACCACCGCGTGGCTTCCGGGGCCAACCCGCGCGAGGAGAGCGCGCTGGACAGCGACCAGCAGGTTGCGCAGTTGCACCGTGAAGACCTCGACCAGTTCCGCGCCTTCCTGCGTAGCTTGCTGATGCACGGCGCGGTGGGTACCGCCCTGGGTGGCGTGTGCACGCTGGTGGGCGAACCACAGAACCTGCTGATCGGCCACGAGATGGGCTGGCACTTCGCCGACTTCTTCTTCAAGGTGGCGCCCGTATCGTTGCCAGTGCTGGGGGCCGGCCTGCTGACCTGCGTGTTGCTGGAAAAACTGCGCCTGTTCGGTTACGGCACGCTGATGCCCGAGCCGGTGCGCCAGGTGCTGGCTGCCTATGCCGCTGAGGACGATGCCGCACGTACCCAGGCCCAGCGCATTGCGCTGTGGGTGCAAGGGTTAGCGGCGCTGATCCTGATTGTGTGCCTGGGGCTACACGTGGCTGAGGTCGGCCTGATCGGCCTGATGGTGATTGTGCTGATCACTGCGTTTACCGGCATCACCGACGAGCACCGCCTGGGCCGTGCCTTCCAGGACGCCATGCCGTTCACCTCGTTGCTGGTGGTGTTTTTCGCCGTGGTCGCGGTGATTCACCAGCAGCAGCTGTTCAGCCCGTTGATCGCCTGGGTGCTGACCCTGCCGGCCGAGCAACAGCCGGGCATGCTGTACCTGGCCAACGGCTTGCTGTCGGCGATCAGCGACAATGTGTTCGTTGCCACCATCTACATCACCGAGGTGAAGCAGGCGTTTCTCAATGGTGGCATGAGCCGTGAGCATTTCGAGACGCTGGCGGTGGCGATCAACACCGGCACCAACCTGCCCAGCGTGGCGACGCCGAATGGGCAAGCGGCGTTCCTGTTCCTGCTGACCTCGGCGATTGCGCCGTTGATCCGGCTGTCGTATGGGCGGATGGTATGGATGGCCTTGCCCTATACCGTTGTGATGGGTGGGCTGGGGTGGTGGGCGGTGACTTACTGGCTTTAATCTAGTGCCCGCCTGACAGCCTAACGCAGGGCTCTTGTAGGAGCGGCCTTGTGTCGCGAAAGGGCTGCGCAGCAGCCCCGGCAATTTGTGCGATTGCGCTGAAAACCTGGGGGCTGCTG
>NZ_JBDJLK010000115.1:0-12758 GCF_039673335.1 Pseudomonas sp. TWI929 | reverse complement strand
ACAGGCTCTAGAGCTTATGCAGTACTTGTAGGAGCGGGTTCACCCGCGAAGAGGCCAGACGCCTCACTAAAGAACCAATAAGCATAAACAAATCAAAAAACCTTCTTTGACGGCATATGCAGTAACCGCTTGAATAGGCCCCTGATCCCCGCCCCAGAGCCGTGACATGGACCTCCGCCAGCTGCGCTACTTCATCGCCCTCACCGAATACCGCAGTTTCGTCCGTGCCGCCGAGGCCATGGGCATCACCCAACCCGCCTTCAGTCGCGCAATCCAGAGCCTGGAGCACCGCTTTGGCTGCCCGCTAGTCGACCGCGCCAGCAAAGCCCTGCCACCCACGCCCGAAGGCCTGGTGGTGCTGCAGCACGCTCGGCGCCTGGTGCAGGGCGCCGCACAGCTGAGCAACGAAGTGCTGCAGATGACCAAGCTCGACGCCGGTGAACTGCACTTCGGCAGCGGCCCGGCCCTGGCCGTGCGCCTGGTGCCCGATGCCCTGCGCCACTTCATCGAGCGCCACCCAGGCATCCGCACTTCGCTGCTGGTGGACAACACCGAACGCCTCGGCCAGGCCCTGCGCCGCGAACAAATCGAGTTTTTCGTCGACGATATCCGCCCGTTCGAAGCCGACCCAAACTTCCACACCGAGCCGTTGTCAGCCCGCCCCGGCCTGTTCTTCTGCCGCCCGGGCCACCCGTTGCTGGCCAAGGACAGCCTGTCGACCAACGACCTGTTCAGTTACCCGCTGGCCAGCGCCCTGCTCGCCCCCGGGGTGCGCAAGCGCCTGGCCAACCTCAGCGGGCGCAGCGACTTCACCCCGCACCTGCAGACCGAGCACCTGGCCGTGCTGCGCAGCGTGGTGCAGGCCAGCGATGCCATCGGCACCGCCAGCGAAGAGGCCGTGGCCGAAGACCTGGCCAGCGGCCGCCTGGTGCGCCTGCACTGGCGCAACCTGCCGCCGGCGCTGGAGGTGCTGAGCGTGCGCTGCGGGGTAGTCAGCCGCAGCGGCTACCGGCTGTCGCCAGCGGCGCGGGCGATGATCGAGACGCTGGTGGGGCTGGATATGCCAGTGCGGGCTGCTGCCATTCGCTGAGCTGATGATGGTGGTGGCTGCGGGCTATCCTGATCACTATCCAGCACAGGCAAAAAAAAAGCTGAACAGGGAGGCACAACAATGAAAACCCTCGTCGACCACCTGAGCCAATACGCCAGTTACCACCGCGACCCACGCAACATCGCCACCCACTTCATCGGCATCCCCATGATCGTGCTGGCAGTCACCATCCTGCTGTCGCGCCCAGGCTGGGACGTGGCCGGCATGTGGCTGTCCCCTGCCCTGCTGTCGGCGGCGGCCTCGGTATGGTTCTACCTGCGCCTGGACCTGCGTTTCGGCCTGGTGATGGGGTTGTTGCTGGGGCTGTGCCTGTGGGTCGGCCAGGTGCTGGCCGTGCAGACGACGGGGCTGTGGTTAAGCGCCGGGCTGGGGGCGTTCGTGGCGGGCTGGATCATCCAGTTCGTCGGCCATTACTACGAAGGCCGCAAACCGGCATTTGTCGATGATGTCAGCGGGTTGATCATCGGGCCGCTGTTCGTGGTGGCCGAAGCGGCGTTCATGCTGGGGCTGTGCCCGGCTCTGAAGCAGGCCGTGGAAAGCAACGCCGGCCCAGTGGCCATGCGCTCTTTGTAGACGCAAAATCTAGAGGCTGGCGCGATCTCTGTGGGAGCGGCCTTGTGTCGCGAAAGGGCTGCAAAGCAGCCCCAGGGTTTCAGCGTCGCAGCCAATGTTGCCAGGGCCGCTTTGCGGCCCTTTCGCGACACAAGGCCGCTCCCACAGGGGTGGACTGCGTAGCGGTCAGCTACGGGATTCCACGCCCAACTCATCCCACACCGACTCAGCCATGTGGAAGGTGGCATTGGCCGCCGGAATGCCGCAGTAGATCGCGCTCTGCATCAGCACTTCCTTGATCTCGTCGCGGGTTACGCCATTGTTGGCCGCCGCGCGCAGGTGCAGCTTCAGCTCGTCGTTGCGGTTCATGCCGATCAGCATGGCGATGGTGATCAGGCTGCGGGTATGCCGTGGCAGGCCAGGGCGAGTCCAGATATCACCCCAGGCGTGGCGGGTGATCATTTCCTGGAACTCGCCGTTGAAGTCGTTGAGCTTCTCCAGGCTGCGGTCCACGTGGGCATCGCCAAGCACCGCGCGGCGCACTTGCATGCCGGCGTCGTAACGTTGTTTCTCGTCCATGGCGTAGTCCTCAGTGAGCCAGCAGGAAATCAAGCACGCGGCGGCTGAACGCCTCGCCAATCTCGACGTTGGACAGGTGCGCCGCCGGGAAGTCGACGTACTCGGCGCCAGCGATACCGGCCTGCATGAAGCGGCCATGCTCAGGGGTGGTCACCACGTCTTCGGTACCGGCAACGATCAGCGCCGGCACCTGGATGCGGCCCAGTTGCTCACGGTAATCGGCGTCGCGCACCGCTGCGCAGTTGCCGGCATAGCCTTGCGGGCTGGTTTGCGCCAGCATCTGGCAGATGCGCTGGGCCTGCTCTGGCTGGGCCTGGGCGAAGCCTGGGGTGAACCAACGGGCGATGGAGGCATCGCGCAGGTCGACCATGGCCTGCTGGCCGCCCTTGAGCACGGTGTCGATACGGGTATTCCACACCTCGTCATTGGCGATCTTGGCCGCAGTGTTGCACAGGGTCAGGCTGTGCAGGCGCTCGCCCGCATTGATACCCAGCCACTGGCCGATCAGGCCGCCCATCGACAGGCCGACGAAATGCGCCTTGTGGATGTCGAGGCTATCGAGCAAGGCCAGCACGTCACGGCCCAGCTGTTCGATGCTGTAAGGGCCCTCGGTGACCAGCGATGCGCCGTGGCCACGCGTGTCGTAACGCAGCACCCGCAAGTGCTGGCTCCACAGCGGAATCTGGGTGTCCCACATGCCCAGGTCAGTGCCCAGCGAGTTGGACAGGACCAGCACCGGGGCGTTTTCCGGGCCATCGATTTGGTAGTTCAAAACGCCATCGGCCAGTTGCAAGTGCGCCACAGCGGTCTCCTTCAGGCAGTGAAACGTTGATGTTCGGACACGGCGCGCGCCACCCAGACGCGGGCCTGGCCCAGGTAATGGGCAGGGTCGAGCAGGCGATCGAGTTCTTCAGCAGACAGTTCGGCGCTGACCTGCGCGTCGTCACCCAGCACGGCACGCAGGTGGCGCTGCTCGGCTACGGCGCGCTGGCAGCATTGCTCCAGCAGGTGGTGGGCACGGTCGCGGCCCAGGCGCTGGGCAAGGACGATGCTCACCGCTTCGGCCAGCACCAGGCCCTGGGTCAGGTCGAGGTTACGGCGCATGCGCGCGGCATCAACTTCCATACCCTCGGTAATCACCTGGGCCTGGCGCAGGGCACCGGAGACCAGGCAGCAAATATCCGGCAGGGTTTCCCATTCGGCGTGCCACAGGCCGAGGCTGCGCTCGTGCTCCTGGGGCATGGCGCTGAACAGCGTCGAGACCAGGCCCGGCACACGGGTCGCGGCACCGATCAGCACGGCAGCGCCCACCGGGTTGCGCTTGTGCGGCATGGTCGAAGAACCGCCCTTGCCCGGCGCGGAAGGCTCGAACACCTCCCCCGCCTCAGTTTGCATCAGCAGGCTGACATCGCGGCCAAACTTGCCCAGGCTACCGGCAATCAGGCCCAGCACCGAAGCAAACTCCACCAGGCGGTCGCGCTGGGTATGCCAGGGTTGCTCAGGCAGGGCCAACTTGAGCTGCTCGGCCAGCGCCTCGGCCACCGGCATCGCCTTGCTGCCCAGGGCCGCCAGGCTGCCCGAGGCACCGCCGAACTGCAGCACCAGCAAACGCGGGCGCAGTTCCTGCAGGCGTTGGCGGTGACGGGTCAAGGCCCCCAGCACACCGGCCAATTTCATGCCCAGGGTCACCGGGGTGGCGTGCTGCAACCAGGTGCGCCCCACCAATGGCGTATCGGCGTGCTTCAAAGCCTGTTGTGACAGGGTATCGGCCAGTTTGCCAAGGTCGGCTTCGATCAGGTCGAGAGCATCGCGCAACTGCAGGACCAAGCCGCTGTCCATCGCATCCTGGCTGGTGGCGCCCAGGTGCACATAGCGCTCGGCTTCCGGCACGCCACTGGCGATCACCTTGCCCAACGCCTTCACCAGCGGGATCGCCGAGTTGCCAGCGGTAGCGATGGCAGTGGCCAGCGCGCCAACGTCATAGCGCTCGGCCTGGCACGCCGCCTCGATGGCCGCCACGGCGCTGTGCGGGACCAGCCCGGCAGCGGCTTCGGCACGGGCCAGCGCGGCTTCGAAGTCGAGCATGCCCTGCAGGCGGCCACGGTCGGAGAAGATCTCGCGCATGGCCGGCGCGGTGAAGTAGGCGTCGAACAGTTGGTTGCTCATGCAGCGTCCTTAGTTATCGTGGTGCAGGTACGCCGCCTGCTTGGGCAGGCGCAGGCTGAACAGGAAGGCAATCGCCATCATGGCCGTCACGTACCAGTAGAAAGTGTTTTCCATACCCAGGGTCTTCAGCCCCAGGGCCACGTATTCGGCCGAACCGCCGAATGCCGCATTGGCCACCGCGTAGGCCAGGCCCACGCCCAGCGCGCGCACCTGCGGCGGGAACATCTCGGCCTTCACCAGGCCACTGATCGAGGTGTAGAAACTGACGATGCACAGGGCCAGGGTGATCAGCACGAAGGCCATGAACGGGCTGCTCACGGTCTTCAGCGCCATCAGCAGTGGTACAGTAAAGATCGTGCCCAACGCACCGAACAGCAGCATCGAATTGCGCCGGCCGATGCGGTCGGAGAGCATGCCAAAAAACGGCTGCATCACCATGTAGAGGAACAGCGCGCCGGTCATCACGAAGCTGGCGGTCTTCGCAGGCATGCCTGCCGTGTTGACCAGGTACTTCTGCATGTAGGTGGTGAAGGTGTAGAAGATCAGCGAGCCACCGGCGGTGTAGCCCAGCACGGTGATGAACGCAGCAGTGTGGTTGCGGAACAGCCCTTTGATGGTGCCGGCGTCCTTGTCCTTGCGGGTTTCGGCGCTGCTGGTCTCGTGCAGCGAGCGGCGCAGCATCAGCGAAATCAGCGCGGCGATGGCGCCGACCACGAACGGAATGCGCCAGCCCCAGGCGCGCAGCTCTTCCTCGGTCAGCAGTTGTTGCATGATCACCACCACCAGCACCGCCAGCAATTGGCCGCCGATCAGGGTCACATACTGGAACGACGCGAAGAAGCCGCGCTGACCGCGCAGGGCCACTTCACTCATGTAGGTCGCGGTGGTGCCGTACTCGCCGCCCACCGACAGGCCCTGGATCAGCCGTGCGAGCAACAGCAGCGCCGGTGCCCAGGCACCGATGCTCGAATAGGTCGGCAAGCAGGCGATCATCAGCGAGCCGAAGCACATCATCAGCACCGAGATCATCAGGGAATTCTTGCGGCCATGGCGGTCGGCCAGGCGGCCGAAGATCCAGCCACCGATCGGGCGCATCAGGAAGCCTGCAGCAAATACACCGGCGGTGTTGAGCAGCTGTACGGTGGGGTCGTCGGAGGGGAAGAAGGACGCCGCGAAGTAGATCGCGCTGAAGGCATAGACGTAGAAGTCGAACCATTCCACCAGATTGCCCGAAGAGGCACCGACGATAGCGAAGATGCGTTTGCTGCGCTCTTCACCGGTGTAATAGGTTGAAGTCATGGTGAGATTACTCCTGGAGGGTCACAGGTAATTCTAGACATACCTGGTAACACACTCGTTCCGCATTGAGGCTGGCAATTGGCCTTGAGTCGTATGTGCCGGCCTCTTCGCGGCGGTTCGACGCCTCGATGAACACGCTCCCACAGGGGAGGCGTGGTTCCCCTGTGGGAGCGGGTTCATCGAGGCGTCGAACCGCCGCGAAGAGGCCGGTACAAGTCAAACCCGTTCGATGGCCAGCGCCAAACCTTGGCCGACGCCCACGCACATGGTCGCCAGGCCTTTACGCCCACCGCTCTTCTCCAGCTGGTGCAGTGCAGTCAGCACCAGGCGCGCACCGCTCATGCCCAGCGGGTGGCCCAGGGCGATCGCGCCGCCATTAGGGTTCACCTGCGGTGCATCGTCGGCCACACCCAGCTCACGCAGCACCGCCAAACCTTGGCTGGCGAACGCTTCATTAAGCTCGATCACATCGAAATCATTCACCGCCACACCCAGGCGCTCGGTCAGCTTGCGTACCGCCGGCACCGGGCCAATACCCATCACCCGTGGTGCAACACCGCCACTGGCCATGCCCAGGATGCGGGCACGCGGGGTCAAGCCGTGCTTCTTCACCGCTTCGGCCGAAGCCAGGATCAGCGCCGCAGCACCATCATTCACGCCCGAGGCGTTGCCGGCAGTGACGGTCTTGTCCGGCCCGTTGACCGGCTTGAGCTTGGTCAGCGCTTCCAGTGTGGTTTCCGGGCGCAGGTGCTCGTCACGTTCAACGATGATTTCGCCCTTCTTGTGGGCAATACGCACCGGCACGATCTCTTCGGCGAAGAAACCAGCGGCCTGGGCAGCGGCAGCCTTCTGCTGGCTGCGCAGGGCGAAAGCGTCCTGGTCAGCGCGCGAAACCTGGTAATCGTCGGCCACGTTGTCAGCGGTTTCCGGCATGGAGTGCACGCCGTACTGGCTCTTCATCAGCGGGTTGATGAAACGCCAGCCGATGGTGGTGTCTTCGAGCTTCATGTTGCGCGAGTAGCCGCTTTCGGCCTTGCCCATTACGAACGGGGCACGCGACATCGACTCGACGCCGCCGGCAATCGCCAGCTCCATTTCACCGCTGGCAATGGCGCGGAAAGCAGTGCCAATGGCATCCATGCCCGATGCGCACAGGCGGTTCAGGGTGACACCCGGGATGCTCTCCGGCAGGCCGGCCAGCAGCAGCGCCATGCGCGCCACGTTGCGGTTGTCTTCACCGGCCTGGTTGGCGCAGCCGAAGAACACTTCGTCAACCTGGTCCCACTGCACGCCGGGGTTGCGCTCGATCAGCGCCTTCAGCGGCACGGCTGCCAGGTCGTCGGCACGCACGCTGGCCAGCGCGCCGCCAAAGCGGCCGATCGGGGTACGGATGGCGTCACAGATGAATACGTCTCGCATCAGGCTTCTCCTGCCAGCCGGCCATGGGCCGCGGCGGTACGGGCTTCGAGGTCACGCAGGGCGGACAACTCGATTTTGGTGGGTTCGGTAGTGGTCTGCTCGTGGCATTTGGAGGCTCCTGGTCAGGGTGCTTCAGTGAGCTCAGATTAAGGAGACTGGGGGGTGGGTTACAATCCGATAATCGACTCTTTGTGCGATTATCGAACCATTTGTTGCCCTGCTACTCATTCCATGCTGGGGCTGCTCTGCAGGCCTATCGCAACACAAGGCCGCTCCCATAGGGTAATGCGATCCCTTGTGGGAGCGGCCTTGCCGGGGCGCCGGACCGGTCGATAGGGCCGCAAAGCGGCCCCGCTGTTCAGGTCGCGTCAGCGTGGCTCACCAACCCCTTCACGATCACACCCACGGTCGCCAGCGCCGCCGGCACCAGCAACGCCGTCAGCACCTGCTCGAAGTTCCAGCCCAGGCCCAGCAGCGTCGCGCCACTCCAGGCCCCGAGAATCGCGCCAAAGCGGCCGATACCCAGCATCCACGATACACCCGTGGCTCGGCCTTGGGTCGGGTAGAAACGCGCCGCCAGCGACGGCATCGCCGACTGCGCACCGTTCACGCACATACCGGCAATCAGCACCAGGGTGGCCAACACGGTGATGTTGCCCAGGCTCTGCCCTACGGCATAGGCGAACACCCCAGCCAGCAGGTAGAAAATGCCGATCACCTTGTGCGGGTTGAAGCGGTCCATGGCCCAACCCACAAAAACGGCACTCAGCACGCCGCCAAACTGGAACAGCGCGCCAATAAAGGCGGCCTGCTCCATGCTCGCGCCGCTGTCGCGCATCAGGGTTGGCAGCCAGCTGGTCAGCAGGTAAACGATCACTAGGCCCATGAAGTAAGTCAGCCACAGCAGCACGGTGCCCAGGCCGTAAGTACCGGAGAAGATCACCGCAAACACGTTGCGCGCAGCCACCGCCTTCTGTTCCGGCACACTGAAGCTGCCCGCTTCGGCTACCACCTGCGGCGCGATGGGCGACAGGGTCTTGCGCACCTTGTCTGTACCGCGGTTGCGCACCACCAGGAACCGCGCCGACTCTGGCAGCCAAACCATCAACACCACGGCCAGCAGCAATGGCAGCACGCCGCCGATCACCAACAGGCTGTGCCAGCCGTAAGCCGGGATCATCTTGGCGGAAATGAAGCCACCACCGGCCATGCCTAGGTTGAAACCACAGAACATGCTGGTTACCAGCAGCGACTTGAGGCGCTCAGGGGTGTATTCGGACAGCAGCGTGGTGGCGTTGGGCATGCCCGCACCAAGGCCCAGGCCGGTTAGAAAGCGCAGCACCAGCAGCTGGTCGACGTTGCTGGCATAGGCCGAGGCCAGGCTGAAGCCGCCAAACACCAGCACCGCACCTACCAGCACACCCTTGCGACCAAAGCGGTCGGCCAGCGGCCCGGAGCCCAGGGCACCGAATACCATGCCGATCAGCGCGGCACTCATGACCGGGCCGAGGCTGGCGCGGTCGATCCCCCACTCCTGCGATAGCGCCGGGGCGATGAAGCCCATGGCGGCGGTGTCCAGGCCATCGAGGAAGACGATCAGGAAGCACAACAGCACAACCCGCCACTGATAGCGGGACAGCGGCTGCTGATTGATGAAGGACTGGACGTCGAGGCTTTTGCCGACGTTGGTTTGCGCTTGGTTCATTGTTGTTATCCAGAATGTGGGCACAGCCAGGCCACTGCACACGAGTTACCGGCACAGAGGGCGAAGTTTGGGGAGTGTGGCCTGCGTCAGCCTGGATACAACGGAACTGCGTGCGGGTGCGGCCGCAGCAGCGAAGGGACAGTATTCATGGTAAGTGCCTCTTATATTTTTCTTGTTCGGTCAGCACAGCCGACCGTTGCGAGAAACATTAATCAGCGGGCAGAGGTGAAGCAATTCACCGGGAGCGACACTGTGCGTTTATCGCACAAGAAACAGTTTTGCCTGTTCTAAATTCGCATGGGGGGCGCTTTGCGCCCCAATCGCGACACAAGGCCGCTCCCACAGGTATTACGCAACATTTGATAAATGTGGGTACTTGTGGGAGCGGCCTTGTGTCGCGATTGGGCCGCACAGCGGCCCCTGGCAAACTCAACCAAACAACTGATGGCAAAGGTCCCTGCTGGCCGCCAGCAGAATCGGCAAGAAGCGCTGCTCCAGCTCGCTGCGTGTCACCCGCCCGACATGGGTGCTCACGTTCAACGCCGCCAACACCTGCCCCGAAGCGTCATAAACCGGCACCGCAATCGAACGCAGCCCTTGTTCCAGCTCCTGGTCCACAACGCACCAGCCTTGGGCGCGCACCTGCTGGATACAGGCGAACAACGACTCGGGGTCGTGCAGGGTGCGGCTGGTACGCGCCTTCAGGTCGGCCCGCTCCAGGTACTCACGCAAGCTGGTGTCGTCCAGGGCCGCCAGCATGATGCGCCCCATCGACGTGCAATAGGCAGGCAGACGCCCACCCACCGACAGGTCGACCGAAATAAGCCGCTCCACCGTTGCAGAGCGGGCTATATAAAGAATGTCGTCGCCTTCGAGGGTAGCCATGTTGGCCGCCTCGTGCAGCTGGTCGCTGATGCGGTCCAGGTACGGTTGGGCAGAAATCGCCAGTGGTGTCGACGACAGGTACGCATGCCCCAGCGTCAGCACTTTGGGCAACAGCGAATAGGTGCGCCCGTCGGTAGTGGCGTAACCCAGCTTGATCAGCGTGTGCAAGCAACGCCGCACCGCCGCCCGGGGTATTTCGGTACGGTGGCTGATCTGGGCAATGGTCAGGTGGCGCTTGCGCTCCTGGAACGCCTGAATCACGGCAAGGCCACGCGCCAGAGAGGTCATGAAATCCGGGTCGCCGGTAAACGCCTGGATACGCTTGGCTGGGGAGGCCACGATCGGCGGCGCCATGGCAGCCGAGGCAGGTCGTGCCTGCTCTGGATTGGCCGACTCTGGATTGACGGAATCGTTGGCCAAGGTTTCGTCGCTCATCGCACACCTCAAAAAAAACACCCAGTCGTGCGATTATCGAACAAACGGCCGATAATCGCAATTGACCGCTGACACTTTTGCTTATACCTTTCTCATGCCACTTGTGGCTTCTTTGGAGAGACTGGTCAGGTACCCACCGTAGAAGTCCCCAGGCAACGGCCTCGCCTTTCGGCGAGGCCGTTTTTCATTGTGCGCTGCGTGCAGGTCACGCCAGCGCATTGCAGCGAACTTTTGTCCGTCATCGCTTTCAAACTTGTACGAAAGGCCCAAACACCAGTCGGACGTATCCGTACTTGCATCTGTTGATGTCAGGGTTGGGTAAATAACCATGTTCGGCGAAATATCGGTTGCTATAATCGATAGCGCACACCTGCACGATACCGTGGCAATGGAGCCCTCCGCCGTAACGGGCCCTTTTCGCCGCAAGGTGCGTGCACGCTGCACAACACATAACAACAGTCATCACACTTAAATCAGGTACTACTGTGACGAAAGATGAACTGCGCGCCGAACTCGAGCGCCAGGCTGAACGTTACAAGGATGTTTACGGTGGCGAAGTTACCACTTACGCCGCACAACCAGATCCAGAACGCAAACCATGGCGCAAACGTGCCAGCGTGCGCGACCAGGCCTTTAGCCAGGAACTGGAGCGTATGGAAAAGGAACTGCACAGCGACAAGCCCTGACCCCTGGGACCACGCCTGTGCGTCGTCGCCCGGCCAGCCCGGGCGCGGTCGATCTTTGCTGCCTGGCCGAATATGAAATGGAATTACACAAATTTCATACGGCCGTTTGAATAATGGCGGAACGGCTTTTTCTTCACTTTTTTGCCGGATTTCGCCAGCTTTTGTGCTTTTTAGCAGATATTCACCTGCCCGAACGCCCCAAGGTGCATCTCAAGTGCGCATGTGGAAGATTGCCATCGGTCTGTAGCAGGTGCATCGATTGCCAAGGTTTTCTGGCATAATCCCGCCCCCCTATGACCGCCAGACAACCTTCATGATCGATTTATTCAGCGGACTGGATGCCTGGGTGTTGGTGAGCCTGCTGCTCGCCTTGACCTTCGTACTCGCCTTCGAGTTCATCAATGGCTTTCATGACACCGCCAACGCGGTAGCTACCGTCATCTATACCAAAGCCATGCCGCCGCACCTCGCCGTGTTCTTCTCCGGCGTGTTCAACTTCCTTGGCGTTCTGCTCGGCGGTGTCGGGGTGGCCTATGCCATCGTTCACCTGCTGCCAGTGGAACTGCTGATCAATGTGAACACCGGACACGGCCTGGCCATGGTCTTCTCGCTGCTGGCCGCGGCTATCACCTGGAACCTGGGCACCTGGTACTTCGGCATCCCCGCTTCCAGCTCGCACACGCTGATTGGCTCCATCCTCGGCGTTGGCCTGGCCAATGCGCTGATCAACGACATCCCGCTGGGCGATGGCGTCAACTGGCAGAAGGCGATCGACATCGCCTTGTCCCTGGTGGTCTCGCCCATGGCCGGCTTCGCCGTTGCGGCCCTGGTACTGATCGGCCTGAAGTGGTGGCGCCCGCTGTCGAAAATGCACAAAACCCCCGACCAGCGCCGCAAGCTCGACGACAAGAAGCACCCGCCGTTCTGGAACCGCATGGTGCTGGTGGTTTCGGCCATGGGCGTGAGTTTCGTGCACGGCTCCAACGACGGCCAGAAAGGCATCGGCCTGATCATGCTGGTGCTGATCGGCATCGTCCCGGCCAAGTTCGTCCTCGACCTGAACAGCACTACCTACCAGATCGAGCGTACCCGCGACGCCACCTTGCACATGAGCCAGTTCTACCAGCGCAACGCCGCCACTTTGGGCGAGTTCCTGGCACTGGGCAAGGCCAAGTCCAGCGACCTGCCGGAGCAGTTCAGCTGCAACCCGCAGCAGACCGAACCGACCATTGCCGCGCTGCAGTCCTCGCTCCAGGGCGTAACCGACTACCACAGCCTGGACGCCGACAAGCGCGTAGAAGTGCGCCGTTACCTGCTGTGCCTGGATGACACGGCGAAGAAGGTTGGCAAGCTGCCAGGCCTGGACGCCCGCGAAAAGGCCGACCTGGAGAAACTGCGCAAAGACCTGACCGCCACCACCGAGTACGCCCCGTTCTGGGTGATCGTGGCCGTCGCCCTGGCCCTGGGCCTGGGCACCATGGTTGGCTGGAAGCGTGTGGTGCTGACCGTTGGCGAGAAAATCGGCAAGCAGGGCATGACCTATGCCCAGGGCATGTCGGCACAGATCACCGCAGCCTGCGCCATCGGCCTGGCCAACGTGTTCGCCTTGCCGGTATCGACCACCCACGTGCTGTCGTCCGGCGTGGCCGGCACCATGGTCGCCAACAAGAGCGGCCTGCAAGGCGGCACTGTGAAGACCATCCTGCTGGCCTGGGTACTGACCCTGCCAGCCTCGATGGGCCTGGCGGCCGGCCTGTTCTGGCTGGCGTCCAAAGCCATTGGCTGAGTGATACCCGCATAGAAAAAGGCGCCTTCGCAGACTGTGTGAAAACACACTGATAGGCCCTAGACCAAACGCCCCGACTTGTTCGGGGCGTTTGTTTTTGTGCTAAAAAAAGGCTCTTCAGCCCATCAACTGCAT
>NZ_JBDJLK010000114.1:0-12798 GCF_039673335.1 Pseudomonas sp. TWI929 | reverse complement strand
GAATGGCAGCTTGTGCTCCCACACGTGCTCAAGGCACCTCCGGCATTCAGCTTGCCATTCACCGCTCTCACTCCAGATTCTAATCCCCTCTCAAGACACAAGCGGCCTTGTGTCGCGAAAGGGCTGCGAAGCAGCCCTAGGATTTCAGTGTTGCTGCAACTATTGCTGGGGCCGCTTTGCGGCCCTTTCGCGACGCAAGGCCGCTCCCACAAAAGGGCGAGTGTGGCCTTGAGACTGACGTTGCCCTTCAGATCTCGACCTGGGTCCCCAACTCGATCACACGGTTTAGCGGCAGGTTGAAGAAGCGCAAGTTACCGTTGGCATTCTTCAGCAAGAATGCAAACAGGTTGCCCCGCCAGCGCGACATCCCCTCCAGCCGTGAAGCAATTACCGTCTCGCGGCTGAGGAAGTAGGTGGTGCGCATCGGCGTGAAGTCCAGGTCGTCCAGGTGGCATAGCTTCAATGCCGCCGGCACATCCGGCTCATCCATGAAACCAAAGTGCAGCAACACACGGAAGAACCCATCGCCATAGGCCTCCACCTCGAAGCGCTCCTGCTCCGGCACCCGTGGCCGGTCTTCGCTGACCACGGTCAACAGCACCACCTGGCTGTGCAGCACCTGGTTATGCAGCATGTTGTGCAACAGCGCATGTGGCACGGCATCGGAGCGTGCGGTGAGGAACACCGCCGTGCCTTCGACCCGGTGCGGCGGCTGGATGCGGATACTGCTGATAAACAGCGGCAACGGCAGCGCGCCTTCGTCGATGCGCTCGACCAGGATCTGCTTGCCGCGCTTCCAGGTGCTCATCAACAGGAACAGCACACCACCGGCCAATACCGGGAAGGCGCCGCCCTGGACGATTTTCGGCACGTTGGCGGCAAAAAACAGCCCGTCGACGAACAGGAAGCCCACCAGGATCGGCACCGCCAGCACCGGCGGCCACTTCCACAGCAGCAGCATCACCGCCGAGACCAGGATGGTGGTCATCAGCATGGTACCGGTCACCGCCACGCCGTAGGCCGCGGCCAGGGCGCCGGACGACTCGAAGCCGATTACCAGCAGCACCACGCCAACCATCAGCGTCCAGTTCACCGCACCGATGTAGATCTGCCCCTGCTCGTCGCTGGAGGTGTGCTGGATCTGCATGCGCGGGATGTAGCCCAGCTGGATGGCCTGGCGAGTCAGGGAGAAGGCCCCGGATATCACCGCCTGCGAGGCGATCACCGTGGACACGGTGGCCAGCCCGACCAACGGCAGCAGCGCCCAGCTTGGCGCCAGCAGGTAGAACGGGTTACGTGCTGCCTCCGGGTCTTGCAGCAGCAGCGCCCCCTGGCCGAAATAGTTCAGCACCAGCGCCGGCAGCACCAGGATGAACCAGGCCCGGGCGATTGGCTTGCGGCCGAAGTGGCCCATGTCGGCATACAGCGCCTCGGCACCGGTCAGCGCCAGCACCACCGCGCCGAGAATAGCCACGCCCATGCCGGGGTGAACAACGAAGAAGTTGACTGCCCAACCGGGGTTGAAGGCCTTGAGCACTTCCGGGCTCTGCGAGATGCCATGCACCCCCAGCGCCCCCAGCACCACGAACCAGGTGACCATGATCGGGCCGAACAGCTTGCCGATTTTCTCGGTGCCGTGCTTCTGCACCAGGAACAGCGCCACCAGCACCACCAGCGAAATCGGCACCACCCAGTGGTCGATGCCGTCGAAGGCAAGGCCCATGCCCTCCACTGCCGACAGCACCGACACCGCCGGCGTGATCATGCTATCGCCATAGAACAGCGAAGCGCCGATCAAACCGCAGATCACCATCAGCGTGCGCAGGCGCGGGTAGGCCGCTGTGGCCCGCCGCGCCAGCGCGGTCAGCGCCATGGTACCGCCCTCGCCCTGGTTGTCGGCGCGCAGGATGAACATCACATACTTGAACGACACCACCCACAACAGCGACCAGAGGATCAGCGACAGGATCCCCAGCACGCCATCGTGGTTGACCGGCACCCCATAACCGCCGCTGAAGACTTCCTTGAGGGTATACAACGGGCTGGTGCCGATATCGCCATAAACCACCCCGACCGCCGCCACGAGCAGGCCCAGCGACCGCGCCGCGCCCTGCTTCCCCTCGTGCCCGCCCTCAGCGTGACTGCTTGCCTGAACCATCGACCACTCCCGCAGACGGCCATTACGGCCCTTAGTATTCACTTTGCCACCAGGCGGTTGAAGGCAGCCTGACGCAACGGCGCGAAGCATAGCGCAGCGTTCGTCGTATTTCTGCTGGTCAAGCGACCCCGCGCTCGCTAGAATTGCGCACTTTTTGATCAGAGGCGCCAAAAGCGCCCGTCAAGATCGCCCCCGATTCTGGCCGGGCGACCTGCATTCAATACCGAGGTTAGTCATGTCCACCACGCCCGCCACCCCCAAGGTAGGTTTCGTAAGCCTGGGTTGCCCAAAAGCCCTGGTCGATTCCGAGCGCATCCTGACCCAGCTGCGCATGGAAGGCTATGAAGTCGTGCCCACCTACGAGGACGCCGACGTAGTGGTGGTCAACACCTGCGGCTTCATCGACAGCGCCAAGGCCGAGTCGCTGGAAGTAATCGGCGAAGCGATCAAGGAAAACGGCAAGGTCATCGTCACCGGTTGCATGGGTGTCGAAGAAGGCAGCATCCGTGACGTGCACCCGAGCGTGTTGTCGGTCACCGGCCCGCAGCAGTACGAGCAGGTGGTCAACGCCGTGCACGAAGTGGTACCGCCGCGTCAGGACCACAACCCGCTGATCGACCTGGTGCCGCCACAGGGCGTCAAGCTCACACCGCGCCACTATGCATACCTGAAGATTTCCGAAGGCTGCAACCACAGCTGCAGCTTCTGCATCATCCCGTCGATGCGCGGCAAGCTGGTCAGCCGCCCGGTGGGCGAAGTGCTGAGCGAGGCCGAGCGCCTGGTCAAGGCCGGGGTCAAGGAGATCCTGGTGATTTCCCAGGACACCAGCGCCTACGGCGTCGACGTCAAGTACAAGACCGACTTCTGGAACGGCCGCCCGGTCAAGACCCGCATGCTCGAGCTGTGCGAAGCACTGAGCAGCCTGGGTGCCTGGGTGCGCCTGCACTACGTGTACCCGTACCCGAACGTCGACGACGTGATCCCGCTGATGGCCGCTGGCAAGATCCTGCCGTACCTGGATATCCCGTTCCAGCATGCCAGCCCGAAAGTGCTCAAGTCGATGAAGCGCCCAGCCTTCGAAGACCGCACGCTGGCGCGCATCAAAAACTGGCGCGAGCAGTGCCCTGAGCTGGTGATCCGCTCCACCTTCATCGTCGGCTTCCCGGGCGAGACCGAAGAAGACTTCCAGTACCTGCTGGACTGGCTGACTGAAGCCCAGCTCGACCGCGTGGGCTGCTTCCAGTACTCGCCGGTGGAAGGCGCCCCGGCCAACGACCTGGGCCTGGACGAAGTACCGGACGACGTCAAGCAGGACCGCTGGGACCGCTTCATGGCCCACCAGCAGGCCATCAGCGCTGCCCGCCTGCAGCTGCGCATCGGCAAGGAAATCGAGGTGCTGATCGACGAAGTCGAGGAGCAAGGTTCGGTTGGCCGCAGCTTCTTCGATGCCCCGGAAATCGACGGCAGCGTGTTCATCGACGGCGACCATGGCTTCAAGCCGGGCGACAAAGTGCGTTGCCGTGTGGTGGATGCCGACGAGTATGACATGTGGGCTGAACCCATCTAAAACGGCGGCCGCCTGAACCCCCCCTGCCCCGGCGTTCCCCACAGGGAATGACCGGCACAGGGGCTTTTTCGTCAGAACGTGTGAAACAGCATCAATCCGCCTTCGGCATCCGGGCTGGCATCGGAGAAGCCTTTGACCGCGTACAGTTGCACTTTCCACTGCTGGTTGAGCTTGTGGGTGAGGAACAAGGTCAGTTCCTGGATCTGCGAGCCGGTCGAAACCACTTTCTGCCGCCAATCGTAGGAAGCGCCTGCCGAAGTGCCCGTGGCCACCGGTATGGCGAAGCCGAGGCTGGCAAATATAGGGTCGTCGAAGTCGCTGTCGGGTGGGTCGCCGAACTTCTTCCAGCCCAATGTGGCGAAGCCGGTGACCATGCCGAAGCCCTTGGTGATGTCGACCTGGGCGGTGTAGTCGTACTCACCGGTACCCAGGCACTGGTCTTCATCGGCGGTGGGGAATTTGACCTTGCCGATCAGGTCCAGCATCAGGCCGCCGTCACTGCCATCAAGCAAGGCATAGCCGGCGCTGGCGACCGTGTCGCCCAGCCCGCTTTCCACATCATGGCAACCACCGGGCAAGGGGTCGCCGTTTGGGCCCACCTCGGGGTTGGTGATGCGTAACCAAGGCACGGTCACCTTGTAGGTCATGGGGCCGGTCTCATACTTGCCGACCACCGGCACGTACCAGATTTCCGAAGTGGTGCCGGTGCCATAGTCGCCACTTGAATAGTCCATGCCCGTGGCGATGCTGAAGGTATCGGCCAAGGCCGATGCACTGGTACATGACAACATGCAGGCAAGCAGAGGAAGCGCAGGTCTCATCGGCACCTCAGGACCCTTCGGGAAGTGTGGTCGGACCTACCCAGCCTAGTTGGCTAACGCCCGGATCGCTCTGGGTGCTCTACTTTTTCAACGGTCTCGACCTTTTCGACCTTCTCTACCCTCTCGACTTTCTCAGGTACTTCGACCCTTTCTACTTTTTCTACTTTCTCAACCTTCTCTGGCTTCTCGACTTTCTCTACCTTTTCTACTTTCTCTACTTTCTCGACTTTCTCGACTTTCTCTACCTTCTCTACCTTCTCTACCTTCTCTACTTTCTCTACTTTCTCTACTTTCTCTACTTTCTCTACTTTCTCTACTTTCTCTACTTTCTCTACTTTCTCTACTTTCTCGACCTTCTCAACTTTTTCAGGCTTTTCGACCTTCTCTACTTTTTCTACTTTTTCTACCTTTTCAACCTTCTCGGCCTTTTCCACCTTTTCGACTTCAACCTTCTCTACCCGATCGGAACGGCCACTGTTGCTGCTCTCGGGCTGCTCCACAGTCTCGACGTGTTCTGACTTGCCAGACTTGTCCACGCTTTCAGAACTGCGGTGGCCACTGGAGTCTTCAACGGCACTGCGCCCACTGTGATCATCACTGCTTTCAGCGCGAGCGCTGGTCGCATCGCTCGCTCCCTGACCGCTGTGACCAGAGTCGCCAGAGCTACTGCTATCGTGCCCGCTGCCATGCCCCGAATGGCCTCTGTCTGGATTGTCGGCACGCTCGTCCTGGAACTCCACGCGGGTTGCCCGCAGCTCGTGAGTACCGCTGAGCACCCCGCTCACCCGAACACGTTGATCGAGTGCCAACGCCGCCGGCTGTTTGCCTACAATCACGGTGCCCTGCCCCAGCGTCACATTGATGCCATTGACCACCAATTGCCGTGCCTGCGTGCGCTGTACCAGCCCTTCGACCACCGCCTGCTGGACACGGCCAGCAAAAGGCAGGCTCGGGTCTGGACGGGTTTGCGCCACTTCCAATTGGCGCCCAGTCCACTGGCCGCGCACCAGCACTTCCCGAGCAGGGGCTACGCGGGTGCCCAGCTTCAGGCCCTGAAGGTTGCCTGGGCGATCGACCGCACCAATAGCACTGGCTTCCTTGAGGCCCGGCGCCCGTTCGATACGGGTTGCCACCACTTCACCCTGGGCATCGCGCAGGCCACTGACCCTGACCGGCTCGCCCGGGCGTAGCCCTTCGGCTACCCGCGCGCCTGCGGCAAGCCGCACCGGCTGGCCCATCACCCGCAGAGGTGCCGACGCATTGGGCAGTGCCGTCAGCGGCCCTTCGTAAACGTTGAGAATCGAGATACGCCCTGCTTGCAGGCCGCGCTGGGTGGCGAATGCCTCCACCGCCACCACCTGCCCGATCGCCAGGTGACCACTGCTGGCTGGCGCACCGTTTTCACTCACCGGTACGTCTTTGCCATAGTGCACTTCCATGCCGTTGACGCAGATCGAGGCGAACCCGGTGATGGTGCCGACGATGCCTGTGCCGCCTGTGCCCCCTGGGCGCAGGATCGGCGCGCCGGTACCGCCTACGCCACCGTGGCTGTGATCGAAGTAGGTGCCGTCCACACCTTCGGCCACCGCGCCAGTGCCGCCGGTGCCACCGGGGCGTTGCGGGAGTGGCGCTCCGGTGCCTCCCACGCCGCCATTTTCACTGCGCACGCCAGTACCACCGACACCGCCCGCCTTGGCCCCGGTACCGCCCACACCGCCTGGGAACTGCAGGCCTGCAGCACCGGCCATACCCACTTCGTCACGGCTGACACAAACCGGTGCTGCGGCCACCTCGGCAGGCGCCACCAGGCTCAACCCGAAACCCAGGGCGAGCGTGACGACACTGAGGCAGCGCGCGAGAAAGGTCATGGGTCTGGTGTCTTCGACAAATCGGTATCAGTGGCTTCAGTGTAGAAATAAAGCCCGACAGTGATGCGCTGACGTTGCTCGATACTGGGCACATCGACGCTTTCCAGGTCTGCCGCGAGCCGGCTGAAGGCAAGCAGCAGCTGCATGCCATCCTTGGCGACCGCTTCACGAAAATTGTCGACGCTGGCCACGCTCAGGGCATCGTAGTGCACACTGCGCTCGAAAAATGGCTGGCCTTCGCCACTCAGGTTATGTACCGCTGCGCAAGCATGGTCATGCAGGTTGTGGCCGAAGTAGGCCGCTTTTTCGTCGAAGCCTTTCTGCGGTACGAATGCCTGGGCTTCCAGATGGACACAGTCTTGCTCATCGAGCCGGACCACCCCCAGGCGCAACCACTCATCCAGCACTACCCGCCCGCGGATGTCGGTGCTGACCTTCGCCACCAGGGCATCGAATGAGCAGTCGCCGCCGACACTCGCCAGCCGCGGCAGCGCCAATGCCTGGCCAGGAGCCGAGCAGAACGGTGGGCTGGTGGTCCAGACATTGACCAACTGTGCGCCTAAGGTGATGTTTTCCGGTAGGGCACCGATCGATGTGTCACTTTCATTGCGCAGCCGCCGCACATCCTTGCGATGAACGCCTGTAAGCAGGCTGATGCGGCTGTCTGTTGGTGCCGCGTCGTCCAGGCGAAACTCACGATGGGCAACGTCGACGAACACTTCTTTGAGCAAGTCGGCAAACATCGTATAGGTCACCCCTTTGCGAAGCATCAGGCGCACCAGCGGGCGCATGACACGCCGCAGTGCGCTTAACATCGACGGGGGTAAGGTGGGCGATTGCATTGAGCGCATTCCTTGACAGATGAACCCAGTATACGACGCGGGAAAACATCCCACACGAATTGCAACCACTTCCCGACAGGGATGAGAAAAAGCTGTCAACGCTCATTGCAAGGACGTGATAAAGGCCGAACAGGCCGGCACCTGGCCATACAAAACCCGTCCCCTGGGTTTTGCATGAGCCAATCCGGATCAGGACCAATCAGCTTCTGCTGTTGTCATCCCCGACCTCGCCGCCGGCATGAACACCGTGGTCATCACCCGGTTCGCCACCCACATGGTTGCCATGATCATCACCAGGTTCACCACCAACATGATTGCCGTGATCATCGCCAGGCTCACCGCCGACATGATTGCCATGATCATCCCCGGGCTCACCGCCAACATGGTTGCCATGATCGTCACCGGGCTCACCGCCAACGTGATTGCCGTGATCATCACCGGGCTCACCACCAACGTGATTGCCATGATCGTCACCCGCTTCAGCATGATTGCTGCTGCGCCCAGCGTTCGAGTTGCCTTCGTGGCCCTGACCGTCGTGGCCGCTGCCACTGTTGCCGGCATGGCCGCCACCGTCGCCTCCACTGCCGTGGCCACCGCCGCTGCCGCTTCCGCCGCCGTGGCCGCCACTACCGCCACCGTGGCCACCACCGCCACCGCTGCCACCACCACCGCCATGGCCACCACCGCCACCGCTGCCACCACCACCGCCATGGCCACCACCGCCACCACCGCTGCCACCGCCACCACCGCTGCCACCACCACCGCCGTGGCCGCCACCGCCGCCGCTACCGCCACCACCGTGGCCGCCACCGCCACCACCATGGCCACCGCCGCCACCGCCGCCATCTTTGGCGTAGGCGCTGGAGCCATGAGAAATCGAGTCAGGGATTAAAACGATGGAGGTCGACAGCACGCCAGCTACGGCCGCCGCCAGTAAAGCCTTCTTGAACAGCAGGTGGATTTGCATAGTCCGTCTCCAGGTCGTCGCCACGAGAAACGCCAAATCAAGTCGGGAATCTTGTTTTCAGTTTTTTCTTTTCTTTGCGTGGGAATTTTTCCCACGCCTAATTAATAGACCTCTGCGCCCAGAGCTTCAAGCGGCGCACGCAAAAGCCGACCAGTGGTTGGCCTGCTATGTTTTCATTATCGCCACGGAGGAACATCGGCATGCAACCGCTACTGACGCTGCAAACCCCGCGCTTGCGTGACTACAGCGAGCTGGTACAGGTGTGGGAGGACTCGGTACGTGCCACCCATGACTTCCTTCCAGAGAGCTACATCCTTCTGCTGCGTGAACAGGTGCTGCGCCGCTACCTCGACGCGGTGATGCTGATCTGCTGCAAGCACCAGCAACGCATTTGTGGCTTTGCCGGGGTCGCCAACGGGCGCGTGGACATGCTGTTCGTCGCACCTGACTACCGTGGCAAAGGGGTTGGCAAGCGCCTGCTGCACTATGCGATCGACGAGCTGAATGCCGAGCGCCTGGACGTCAACGAGCAAAACCCGCAAGCCTTGGGCTTTTACCTGCATGAAGGCTTTGAGGTGGTTGGCCGCTCGGCAACCGATGGCCTGGGGCAGCCCTACCCGTTGCTGCACATGCGCCTGCGCAAAACGGCGTAAATGACACAGATTCCCAGCCCCTCTGCCGCGCGGGCAGGTACAATGCTGGTCTTTCCCTGCCTTTGCGAATTGTCGTCATGTCCGAACCCGTCCGCCTGTCCAAACGCCTTATCGAGCAGCTTGGTTGCTCTCGCCGGGAGGCCGAGCTGTATATCGAAGGCGGCTGGGTCACGGTCGATGGCCTGGTGGTCGAGCAGCCGCAGTTCAAGGTCGACCAGCAGCGTGTCGAGCTGCTGCCAGGTGCTCGTGCCGAAACACTGGAGCCGGTGACCCTGCTGCTGAACCAGCCGGCTGGCGTAGACAGCGAAACCGCCCGCGCCAACATGAACATGGCCACCCTCAGCGAGGCCCACCGTGATGGCGTGCGCGCCCTGCACGGGCATTTTGCCCGGCAGGCCTGCGTGGCTCCATTGGAACGCGGCGCCAGCGGCTTGCAGGTGTTCACCCAGGATTGGCGGGTAACCCGCAAGATCGAAGCCGACCTGCGTCGCCTGGAGCAGGAGTTCATTGTCGAAGTGCGCGGCGAGACCACGCCCCAGGCGCTGGAACGCCTGGCGCGCGGGGCCACGCGCAATGACCGCGAGCTGCCCAAGGCAAAGGCCAGTTGGCAGAACGAGACCCACCTGCGCATGGCCCTGAAAAACCCGCAGCCAGGGCAGATTGCCGAGCTATGCGCCTACCTGCGCCTGGAGCTGGTGGGCATGCGCCGCATTCGCCTGGGTGGCGTGTCGATGGGCAAGCTGCCCTTGGGCCAATGGCGCTACCTGGCCACTACCGAACGTTTCTAAGCAATACGCCACGCCCACAGGCGTGGCACCTGAACAGGATTCTGCAGCAATGAACCACAACGATGTCCTGCGCAGCCTGCGCTACATGCTCAAGGTGAACGACGCCAAGATGGCCGAAATCATCGGGCTTTCTGGCCTCGAAGTGCATCCCCTGGTGCTGGCCACCTACCTGAAGAAAGAAGACGAGGAAGGCTTCGTGCGTTGCCCGGAACGGGTGATGGCGCACTTTCTCGACGGCCTGGTGGTACACCGCCGTGGCAAGGATGACAGCCGCCCAGCGCAGCCGATCGAGCTGCCAGTGACCAACAACCTCATCCTGAAAAAGCTGCGGGTGGCTTTCGAACTCAAGGAAGACGACCTGCATGCGATTCTCAAGGCGGTCAATTTCCCGGTGAGTAAACCCGAGCTCAGCGCGCTGTTCCGCAAGGCTGGCCACGACAACTACCGCCCGTGCGGCGACCAATTGTTGCGCAACTTCCTCAAGGGCCTGACCTTGCGCGTGCGTGGCTGAGTGGCCATGCAGCACACGGTCGCCCCGGTCGGCATCGTCCGCTCCTGTTTCAAGGAGAAGTTCGCCATCCCGCGCCAGCCCCAACTGGCGCCTGCCGCCCGCGGCGTGCTCGAACTGCTGCCGCCGTTCGACCAGGGTGACGCGGTCGAGGGCCTGGAGCAGGTCAGCCATGTGTGGCTGTTGTTCCTGTTCCACCAGGCCCTGGAGGACAAGCCGCGCCTGAAGGTGCGGCCACCGCGCCTGGGCGGCAACAAGAGCATGGGGGTGTTCGCCACCCGCGCCACCCACCGGCCCAATGGCATTGGTCAGTCGGTGGTGCGCCTGGAAGGTGTGGAGCCCGGACGCCTGCTGCTGTCCGGGATCGACCTGCTGGACGGCACGCCGGTGCTGGACATCAAGCCTTATGTGCCATACGCCGACAGCATCGCCGGCGCCAGCAACCAGATAGCCAGTGAGGCACCTGCCGCAATCACCGTGCAGTGGGGTGACAACGCCCTGCCCCAGGCCCGCGAGCATGCCCTGCGCCTGGGCGAGCCGCTGGTGGAGCTGATCGAGCAATGCCTGGCGCAAGACCCACGGCCGGCTTATCAGGTGCCACCGGCCGAGCGCGTTTATGGGGTGAAGTTCTGGGATGTGCAGGTAAGGTGGCATTACCCGCAGCCGGAGGTGATCCGGGTGTTGGAGGTGGTGCTGGCCTAAGCTCGACTCAAGACTGTACGCGGTCCCTTGTAGGAGCGGCCTTGTGTCGCGATCGGGCTGCGCAGCAGCCCCGGCGATCTTGCAGGGTGGCGGAAATCCTGAGGCCGCTACGCGCCCCGATCGCGACACAAGGCCGCTCCTACAAAGGGACCGCGCAGGCATGAAAAAAGCGACCCTCGGGTCGCCTTTTTCGTTTACCGCAACACGATCAACGAGCCGGGCCTTCAGCCACGCCCAGGTCATCGGTCGGACGGGTATCGACCAGCGGTGCACCGCCGGAGGCCAGCTCCGATGCCAGCTTGTCGTTGTCCATTTCCTTGACCCACTTGGCCACGACCACGGTAGCAACGGCGTTGCCTACCAGGTTGGTCAGGGCACGGGCTTCGGACATGAAGCGGTCGATGCCGAGGATCAGCGCCAGGCCGGCAACCGGCAGGTGGCCAACGGCCGACAGGGTGGCGGCCAGGACGATGAAGCCCGAACCGGTAACGCCGGCAGCACCTTTGGAAGCCACCAGCAGCACCAGCAGCAGGGTGATCTGGTGAGTGATGTCCATGGTGGTGTCAGTGGCCTGGGCGATGAACACCGCAGCCATGGTCAGGTAGATCGAGGTGCCGTCGAGGTTGAACGAGTAACCGGTCGGGATGACCAGGCCGACTACCGACTTCTTGGCACCCAGGCGCTCCATCTTTGCCAACATGCGTGGCAGGGCCGATTCCGACGAGGAAGTACCCAGCACGATCAGCAGCTCTTCACGGATGTAGCGGATCAGCTTGATTACGCTGAAGCCGTGGGCGCGGCAGATGCCACCCAGCACCACCAGCACGAACAGCAGGCAGGTGATGTAGAAGCAGGCCATCAGGTAGCCCAGCTGTACCAGCGAACCCACGCCGTACTGGCCGATGGTGAAGGCCATGGCACCGAAGGCACCGATCGGGGCCAGCTTCATGATCATGTTGATGATGTTGAACATGACATGGGCGAAGCGGTCGATCAGGTCCAGCACCGGCTTGCCGTAGCTGCCCAGGCGGTGCAGGGCGAAGCCGAACAGTACCGAGAACATCAGCACTTGCAGGATATCGCCGTTGGCGAAGGCACCGACCACGGTGTTGGGGATGACGTTGAGCAGGAAGCCGACGGTGGTCTGCTGCGCGCCAGCGGCGGCGTAGGCAGCCACGCTGCTAGCGTTCAGGGTGGTGACGTCGATGTGCATGCCAGCGCCCGGCTTGACCACGTTGACGACGACGAGGCCGATGATCAGGGCGATAGTGGAGACGATTTCAAAGTACAACAGCGCGTAGCCGCCGGTCTTGCCGACCGACTTCATGCTCTGCATGCCGGCGATGCCGCTGACCACGGTGCAGAAGATGATCGGGGCGATGACCATCTTGATCAGTTTGACGAAGCCGTCACCCAAGGGTTTGAGGGCGACGCCCGTTTCCGGGTAGAAGTGGCCGAGCAGGATGCCGATGGTGATGGCGACCAACACCTGGACATACAGGGATTTGTACAGCGGCTGACGTGTCGTCATGGCTAATTTTCCTCAAGTGTGCCGGTTCACCCTTCCCAGGGTGATGGGGCACCTGAATCGCTAACCCTCCTGCACCTGGAGGGATTTGTCGTTGTGTTCGAGCTGCCTGGGCAGGCCTCTGCGAGGATCAATAGCAAGGGTGGTGCCAAAATGCCCATGAAGGGTGCAAGGGCCGTAATTGCTAGGGATAAATGCCCAGCGACGGGGCGATTTGCCTGAGGAAGGCTGGCGGATTTCCGCCCGGTGGCGGGATTTGTACAGGGGTGTTGGCGGGAATCCGCCCATTGCGGTTTGCCTGTGCCGGCCCATTGGCGGGGGTGCCCGCGCAAAGGCGGGGCCACGCTACCCATAACACAAGGGTGAATGTGATAAATGAAGCGGCGCCCCCCCCCG
>NZ_JBDJLK010000113.1:0-13933 GCF_039673335.1 Pseudomonas sp. TWI929 | reverse complement strand
CTCCCATAGGTATGGCGCAAGTCTCAAGGGCAGCGCTATACCTGTGGGAGCGGGCGAGCCCGCGAAGAGGCCGGCACGGGCCAGTGCCAGTCAGAAGCTGTAATCCACCGTCGCAAAGTAAGACCGTGGCATCCCCATCAGCCACTGCTGCCCGCTGAACGCCGACTGCACATACTCACGGTCGAACAGGTTGTTCAATTGCAACCCCAGCCGCACATCCGGTAACACCTGCCAGCCGATGTTGGCATCTACCACGGTGTACCCGGGGGCGCTCTGGGTATTGGCGGTATCGGCATAACGCTCATCCACATAGCGCGCGCCCATACCGACTTCCACCTGCTGCCCGAAGCCTTTGCTCAGCCACAGGTTGGCGGTACGCCGCGGCACGTTGACCGGTCGGTTGCCCGCGCGGTCCTGCGCGACACCGTCGACCATTTCGGCGAAGTCGTCATACCTGGCGCGCACCAGCGACGCGTTGGCCGACACTTGCAACTGGTGCGCCAGCGCCAGTTCCAAGGTCGCCTCCAGGCCATCGGACGTCTGCTGGCCGGCTTGTTGTGGCTCGTGGGTGATCGGGTCGTCCACCAGCAGCTTCTTCTTGACGATGTGGTAGGCCGCCAAGGTCCATTCGCCACGGCCGTCCCAGAAACGTTGCTTGAGCCCCACCTCGGTCTGCTTCGCTTCGGTCAGGTCGTAGTGCATCTGGCTCGGGCTGAGGCTGATCAGGTTGTCGACCCCGTCCTCGCTGGTGGAGTACTGGCCATACAGCGACAGGTCGTCGGTAACCGCAAACACCAGCCCGACGCGCCAGTTGCCACCTTGCAGGCTGCGATCGCTGCGGCTGTCGTTGGTCAGGTTGTCGCGGTCGATGTGGTTCTGGTCGCGGCGCACGCCGGTTACCAGCGACAGGCGATCGCTCAGCTGCAGGCGGTTTTCGGCGAACAGAGCGAAGGTGTGGGTGGTGGACAGGGTTTGTGGGCGCAGCGGCGAGGCACTGTGGAACCCGCCCGGCTGCGGTTGCCACGGGTCGATGTAGTCGCCGCCGACATCGTTGTAAGGCGCATTGCTGTCGACGTTGAAGCGCACCTTGTTGTACTCGGCTCCGAGTACGGTCTTGCTGGCCAGGCCGAACAGCGAGTGGTCGAAGGTGAAGGTCTGGCGGTCGCCGAACTGTTCCTGGTTGTGCTTGATTTCCAGGTAGCTGCCGCGCAGCAACTGCTGGCGCTCGGCGTCCCAGTCATAATTCTCGGCATTGCGCCAGTGGCGGCGGCTCTTGATGTAGTACAACTGGTTGCTGGCGCTGACGTGGTCGTTCAGCGCCCAGTCGGCGGTCAACCGGGTCCATTCGTCGTCGTAGCGCTGCACGTCGTTCTGCACGTTGTAGTTTTTATTACGCAGGCTGCTGCGGTAGTGGCCGTCGATCAGTGGTGTGCCGTAGTAGTTGGCAGGTTGTGCCTCACCGCGGTCATGGGCGAGGGTAAAGCTGAGGTCGTCGCTGGCATCGAAGCGCAGTGCCGCGCTCAGGGCCAGGCTGCGTGAAGTGGTGCGGTCGACCCAGCCATTGCCGGCCTGCTGGTTCAGGGTCAGCCGATAGCTCAGGCGCTCGCCAAGGCTGCCGCCGCTGTCCAGGCCGAGCTGCTGGCGGTCCCACGAACCGTAGCCCAGGCGCAGGTGGTTGTGCACCTCGCCGGCAAACGGTTTTTTCGGGATCACGTTGACCACCGCACCGGTGGCGCCCTCGCCATACAACACCGAAGCGGGGCCGCGAATCACATCGATGCGCTCGACCATCCATGGGTCAACCGGGAAGGTCTGGGTGCCGGCACCGGTGTACTGGCGTGCGCCGTCGAACAGGGTCATCACCGAGCCGTGCCCGGCAAAACCGCGAGCGGAAAGGCCCGTGCCACCATCGCCAGGGGAGCCGACGTAGGTGATGCCTGGGGACCTGGTTACCGCGTCCTGCACGGTGAGGTTGTTGCGCTGCTGGATCTGTTCGGCGCTGATACTGCTGGTACTGGCTGGTGTTTCCAGGGCGCTGAGGCCAAGGCGCGAGCCGGCCTGGGTGGGCGTGGCCAGGTCGATGTCGTGGCTGTCGAAGGTACCGGTGATGGCCGTGGAAGGCAGGGCCAGGGGGTGTTGGTCGAGGCCATCGGCCTGGGCCGGCAGGGCGACGGCCAGGCAGGCCGCCAGAGGGTGAAGCTTGAACATACGGGACATGTCGTTCCACTGCTGCAGGAATGAATGGATCCCGGTGGAAAACACGCAAAGGCACACCGTGCCCGCAAGCGCGCGCACGGATACCGGCCTGCGCCCGCCCACCGCGGGTTGCCAAGTGAGGCTTCAGGCCGGTCTCCGGGCTTGCGAGGGGCAGGAAACCTTCACCTTCCCATGCATGTGCACAGTGGTTTGTCGAAGGGTTCGCTCGCTTACCGTTGCGGGGGCAGCGCCGGACTTGTCGTGGGCAACACGACGCACCGGCTTCCCGTTTCACCCTGCGCGCGGCGGCGCAGGACACCTGAAACTGGCGCGCATCTGACCATTGAAATGTTAGGGCGTCAAATTTGCTGGGGTTATGGGGCCGTGGTAGGCAGGTTAGCGCCCGCGCCGACGCGAAACCCGTGCCTCGATGTTCTTGCGCCCGATCAGCAGCGGCGGCTTCTCTACCACTGGCTCATCCGCCAGCCACTTGTACATCACCAGGCAGTCCACCAGCCCCAGTCGGGCATGGCGATAGGCCTTGGGCAAGCGGCCGACCGTTTCGAAGCCCAGCTTGTGCCACAGCGCCACTGCCACTTCATTGCTGGCTACCACTGAGTTGAACTGTAAGGCCAGAAAGCCCTCCTGGCGTGCCAGCTTCTGCGAATGCTCGCACATCAAGCGCGCCACGCCCCGGCCACGTGCCTGTTCGCAGACCATGTAGCCGCAATTACCCACATGCGCGCCAGGCCCGGTGGCATTGGCCTTGAGATAATACGAACCCAGCAGCTCGCCATCCTCTTCGGCCAGCAGGGTGTGCAATGGCAGCTCCAGCCACAGCTGGCTGGCCTGTTCAAAGGTCAGGGCCGGGTCGTATGCGTAGGTTTCACGGGCCTGGACAACAGCCTGGAAGGTAGGCCAGAAGCGTTCGAAGTCTTCGGGCGTCATGGGGCGAATGTGGATCATGCGGGTTCCTGAGAGTGCTTAGCCGCCCAGTCTGGGTGGCGCGGCGCCGTCGCGCAAGGGCGGCGACGCCGTTTGTGCTCAGCCGTTGGCCTTGCCCACCGCATCCATGGCCCGTGCGGAATAGACCAGTGCAGCACCAGCGTTCATTGCCACGGCCACGCCGAGGGCTTCGGCAATTTCCTCGCGGCTGGCGCCATGCTTGACTGCCTGCTGCGAATGCACGGCGATGCAGCCGTCGCAGCGGGTGGTCACGGCCACGGCCAGGGAGATCAGCTCGCGGGTCTTGGCGTCCAGGTGGTTGGTTTTGGCCCCTGCACCACTGGCGGTCATGTAGCCGGCCACGGTGTCGGGGGAGAGTTGCTTGAGATCGCCGATGCCGGCCATCAACTGCTTACGGTAGGCGTCCCAGTCCATCATGCTCATCGTCTTCACCTTGGGGGGAGTTGCGAGTGGAGCTTTCAGGCTAGTCGAAGAGTCGCCAGTGTGAGGCCTGTACTTTGGTTGGTAAACGCTGGCACTTGTAGGGGCGGGGTCACCCGCGAAGAATCCAGCGCAGTGGATGGCATCGGCGTTGCCGGTGTTCGCGGCTAAAGCCACTCCTACAAGGGATTGCGTACAACCATCAGATGTAGATGAACACCAGCACCAACGCCGCAACCACTGCCCACTTCTCCAGGTAGTAGCGCATGCGGTTGCGCTTTTTCAGTGCCTTGCCGCGCTCGCGGATCTTGTAGATGCGGGTGAACAGCCGGTTGATGCCCCCGGTCTTGTCGCTGGCATCATTGGGCGCGGCGGCGGCGGCCATTACATTACGGCTGAACCAGCGGTTGAACGCGGTTGCCCAACGGTACTTGAGCGGGCGCTCTACGTCACAGAACAGGATGATGCGGTTGTGCTCGGTGGTGTTGGCCGCGTAGTGGATGTAGGTCTCATCGAAGACCACGCCTTCGCCATCGCGCCACGAGTACTTCTCGCCGTCCACGTCGATGTAGCATCCGTCGTCGTTCGGTGTGTCCAGGCCCAGGTGGTAGCGGTACGAACCGGCATACGGGTCACGGTGGCGGACCAGCTTGGCACCCGGCGGCAGGGTGGCGAACATGGCGGCCTTGACCGTGCCGATGCCTTGCAGCAACTCGGTGGTACGCGGGCACAGGGCCATCGCCGACGGGTGGCTTTCGCCGTACCACTTCAGGTAAAAGCGCTTCCAGCCGGTCTTGAAGAACGAGTTGAAGCCGACGTCATCGTAATTCTCGGACTTCTTGATTTCGCCCACGTGCAGCAGCTGGCGGCCTTCCTCGCGGATTTCCTGCCAATGGTCCTGCAGCGGCTTCAGTTCGGGGAACGCCTCTACCGGCAGGTAAGGCTTGGCCGGGTGCTTGGAAAACAGATACAGGAAGCTGTTGATCGGTGCCAGGAAGCTGGAGTGATCGCCCAGTTGGCGGGTCAGCTTGTGGCGCACCCGACCGCGCAGGTGTACATAAGCGATCGAGAGGACGAAGAGGAGTACGAGTGCAATTTTCATGGACGTTTACTTGTCGAAAAATGGCCATGCGCCATGGCATAAGCCCCCGAGCATAAACAATCATGGGCGTAGTTTGTACTTATTGTTACGAAACGGCGGGGCGACTTAGGTGTAATACCCTACAGACTTGCGCAAACGATTCATGTCCAGGAGTCCACATGGTTCAGGATCTGCACACCAGCGGTACACCGTTCAAGCGGCTGTTCTTTGCCTTACCGGTCAGTGATACCCAGCGCCGCGCCCTGGCCCAGTGGCGGCGCGGCCTGAACCTGCGTAGCGGCAAACCGGTGCCGGCGGCCAACTTTCATGTGACGTTACTGTTCCTCGGTGATGTGGATGCCGCCCAGGTACCGGCGATTTGCGCGGCAGTCGACCAATTGGCGCTGCCGGCCACGGCGCCGCGGCTGTTGCTCGACCGTTTGCAGGTGTGGCAGCGGGCCGGCGCCCTGGTGCTTGAGGCGCAGCTAACACCACCGCCCCTGTTGCAACTGGTGTACGGCCTGCAGCAGGCGCTGCTGCCGTTGGGAGTGGAAGCGGCCAGCCGTGAGTATCGTCCGCACCTGACGTTGTCCAGGGAGTACCGCGGCCAGCCGCCAGAAGCCAGCAGCGCACCGGAGTTTTACCTCGCCGCCCGCCACTTCACGCTGTACGAGTCGCGCAAAGGTGCATATTGGCCGTTGGCACAGTGGCCGCTTTTGCATTGACTCTGACCCTGTGGGAGCGGCTTTAGCCGCGAACACCGGCAAAGCCGGTGCCATCCACCGTGTTGGATTCTTCGCGGGTGAACCCGCTCCCACAGGGCCGTTCCTGCAAAATCGCACGCGGCCGTGAATGACTAAACCGGTAAGCTTTGATATGGCAGCTCATCCCCAGGGCTGCGCTCGAACTGGCGCTTGTACTCGCGGCTGAACTGCGACGTACTCTGGTAGCCCACCCGGTGCGCGGCCTGCGCTACCCCCAGGCCTTCACCGATCAGCATTTGCTGGGCCTTGAGTAGCCGCAGGCGCTTGAGGTATTGCATCGGCGCCATGTCGGTGCAGCGCTTGAAGTGTTCATGGAAGGTCGAAATGCTCATGTTGGCCCGCGCGGCCAGTGCTTCCACGCTCAGCGGCTCGGCGTAGTGCTCGCGCAGGTGGGCGAGGGCAGCGCCAATGCGGGCGAAGTGCCCCTGTTGCTCCACCAACGCCCGTAACACGCCGGCCTGCGGGCCGCGCAAGGCGGTGTACAACACCTCGCGGACCCGCGCAGGGCCCAGTACCTTGGCGTCCAGCGGGTCCTGCAGGCAGCGCAGCAGCCGCTCCACACTTTCGCGCATCGGTGCGTCCAGCGCAGCGGAGGTCATCGATTGTGGTGTTTGTACCTGCACTGCCGCGTCTGGCGCCAGGTCCATGCTCTGTACCAGTTCACCCAGCACACCACGGTCGATGTCTACCGCCACGCCCAGCAAGGGCGCTTCAGGGGTGGCGAAGGTTTCGCACATGAACGGCACCGACAACGCCTGCACCAGGTAATGCCCGGCGCCGTACTCCAGGGTACGCGGCCCCAGGCGCGCCAGTTTGCTGCCCTGGGCCAGGATCATCAGGCTGGGTTCGTAGATTTGCGGGCTGCTGGCCACATAGTGGTCCCAGCTCAGCACCTGCACCTGGGGCAGGTGCGTGGGCACAAAGCCCGGGCGCGAGGCAAGGCTGCGGATCAGCGCGCAAAGTGGCGCATTGGCGTCAACGTGACGGGTCAGTTGCATGGTGAACCGTGGGCAGAGAATCAGACAGCTTGATCATCGCAGATTGACGGTGTGGCGCCAGGCTCTGGATGGAAGGTTCGGAGAATCAGGCATGCATGCCGGAGAATCAGCCGTGGGCGAGGCGACAAACGACGCGCAGAATGCGCCGCCTGAATCGTTTCACTTCACTGCGAGGCCCTGCATGTACACCGCCATCGGTTACGCCGCCCAAACCCCCACCAGCCCCCTTGCCCCCATGGCCTTCGAGCGCCGCAGCCCGCGCCCGGACGACGTCGCCATCGAGATCCTGTATTGCGGCGTGTGCCACTCCGACATCCACCAGGCGCGCAACGAGTGGGGCATTGCCGTGTACCCGCTGATGCCTGGTCACGAGATTATCGGCCGCGTCACTGCGGTAGGCGCCAAGGTAACCGCGCACAAGGTTGGCGACCTGGTCGGTGTTGGTTGCATGGTCGATTCCTGCCGCCACTGCGAGGCCTGTGCCAAGGACCTGGAGCAATACTGCCTGGAAGGCCCGACCATGACCTATGCCACCCCGGACCGGGTCGACGGCAGCAACACCATGGGTGGTTACTCCAGCAGCATCGTGGTCAGCGAGCACTTCGTGGTACGCATCCCGGCCGGCATGGACCTGGCCAGCGCTGCGCCGATCCTGTGCGCCGGCATCACCACCTATTCACCGCTCAAGCATCACGGTGTCGGCCCGGGTCACGAGGTCGGAATCCTCGGCATGGGTGGCCTGGGCCACATGGGCATCAAGCTGGCCAAGGCCCTGGGTGCCGAAGTGACCCTGTTCACCCGCTCCCAGGCCAAGGCCGAAGAAGCCCGCCGCCAGGGCGCCGACCATGTGATCGTGTCCACCGATGCCGAGCAGATGCGTGCCGCTGCCGGCCGTTTCGATTTCCTGCTGGACACCATCCCGGTGCAGCATGACCTGAATCCATACCAGGAAACCTTGAAGTTCGATGGTGTGCACATCCTGGTCGGCCTGATCGAACCGATCGACCCGGCGGTGCATGCGGCCAACCTGGTGCTGAAGCGCCGGGTGCTGGCGGGGTCGTTGATCGGTGGCATCGCCGAGACCCAGGAAGTGCTGGATTTCTGTGCCGAGCACGGCATCCGTTGCGATATTGAGTTGCTCGATATTCGCAATATCAACCAGGCGTATGAGCGGATGATTGCCGGTGATGTGAAGTACCGGTTCGTGATCGACATGGCCACTTTGCAGGGCTGATTGATCGGTAAGCCTGTACTGGCCTCTTCGCGGGTAAACCCGCTCCTACAATGGCCGATGTAGGAGCGGGTTTACCCGCGAAGAGGCCAGTACAGGCAAAACAGTGCTGGACCTGTTACCAGATCATTGCTCTATCCCAGCCCTTCCAGAACAACCAGCGCCGCACTTCGCCATGTGCCCCGGTACCGATCTGCCATTCCGGCCGCCCGCCTTCAAGTGCAATCATCGAAACAACCCCCGCATGGCTGGCCGCCACCAGTGTTTGCCCGTTGGCACTGATATCCATCGCACTGATGGTCGACCCCAGGTAATGCTGCCAATGCTCCGTTCCATCCTCGCCAAACGCGCGCAGGTAGCCATAGGCATCACCGACGATGTACTCGCCATCGCGCGCCACCCCGGCGTACACCCGTGCGCCATCCTGTACCAGCGGGGTACGCGGGTCCTGGCTGTAGTAATCGGTATCCAGCCCCGGTAAGTCGGCCACCCTTACCGCCAGCGTGGCACCGCTGTAGAAATGGCAGGCATTGACGATCAACTGGTCACCCGCGCGATTGAACAGCGCAAAGTGCGGGTACTCGCTGCCCGGGCCGATTTCCGCCAGCGGCCTGAGTTGCTCGTCCAGCACCAGGTGCCGGCTGCCTTGTTCACCCACCACGATCAATTGGCCATCTGGCGACACTGCGCCGTGCTCCATGCTCAGCCCCAGGCTGATGTCGTCCGGGTCGGTGCCTTCGGCCAGCTCATCCAGCACCCGTGCCTGGTGCGGCAGCAGGCGGGTTGCGCCCTGGGAGGTCAGCAGGAAGATGCCCTCGGCACTCACCAGCAGCACCCGCTGGCCATCCGGGAAGGGGATCAAAGCGGTCGGCGTGGGCGGCAGGTCGAAGGGCTCGAACGGGTAACCCTGCGGCAACCCCTCAAGCCCTGTGGGCCAGGGCAGGCGCTGCACCTGCGGGCCACCCCAGCCATCGGTCACACGCACGCCCTCGGCATTGGCCAGGGCGAAGTAGCGGCGCGCCGGGCAGCGGCCAAAGTGGTCGATGCCGATAACCGGGGTCACCCCATGGCGGTCGATGCGTACCACCTGGCCTTTTTCATACGGCATGCCGATGCGGGCCAGCAGGCTGCCGTCGTCCAGCAGCAGGACGTTGCTGATCCCTTGGCCCTGTTGATCAAGCAAAGGCACCAAGGGTTGATGTGCAGGCGGCCAGGCAGCGCGAAAGGCCTGGCGCTGCTGCTCATCGGCGCCTGGGCTGTTGGCCACCTGCAAGGCGCTCAGCCAGGCGTCGAGCAGGTGCTCGGTGGCCGGCGCCTGCGGCTCTTCGAGGTTGTCCCAGCCTTGTGCGCGGCCCTGCGCAACATAGTCGTTGACGGCCTGGGCATAGGCGGTAACCGCCTGCTGCCATTGCTGCTGGGGGGGCTGCTTGTCCATGAGCGGATCGGGCTCCTTGTTGCACACGCGTTTCACACAAAGCGCGCATGGTACTCCTTCTGCCTGCCTCGCGGTTGTGAGGCCATGGCTTGACGCGTACCATGCCGGGCATTCCTATCAATAACAAAGCGTGCGTCGACACCCCTGCAAGCGGGTGGCTGGCGTGCGACCTGTTGCCTTGCCTGCGGAGAAGCATTTTTCACCCATGAACGGACCCACCCCCACCCACATGCCGCCCACGGCGGGCAGCGGCAGCTGGATGAGTGTCATTGCCCTGGCCCTGGCGGCTTTCATCTTCAACACCACCGAGTTCGTCCCGGTGGCGTTGCTCAGCGACATTGGCCGCAGCTTCGACATGAGCACCGCCCAGGTCGGCCTGATGCTGACCATCTACGCCTGGGTAGTGGCGCTGGCCTCGCTGCCGATGATGCTGCTGACCCGCAACATCGAACGGCGGCGCCTGCTGCTGTTGGTGTTCCTGGTGTTCATTGTCAGTCATTTGCTGTCGTGGCTGTCGCAGAGCTTTGCCATGTTGCTGGTCAGCCGTATCGGCATCGCCTTGGCGCATGCGGTGTTCTGGGCCATCACTGCCTCGCTGGCGGTACGTGTGGCGCCGCCTGGTCAGCAGGCCAAGGCGCTGGGCCTGCTGGCCACCGGTACTACCTTGGCGATGGTCCTGGGTATCCCGCTGGGCCGAGTGGTGGGCGAGGCTCTGGGCTGGCGCATCACCTTCCTCAGCATTGCCGGGGTGGCCCTGGCCACCATGCTGTGCCTGATGAAGTCGCTGCCGTTGCTGCCCAGCCAGAACTCCGGTTCGCTGCGCAGCCTGCCGATCCTGTTCAAGCGCCCGGCGCTGGTCATTACCTATCTGCTGGTGACGCTGGTAATCACGGCGCAGTTCACTGCCTACAGCTACATCGAGCCATTCGCCCTGCACGTGGCGCAGATTGGCGGCGAGCGCACCACGCTGTTGTTGTTGCTGTTCGGCGGCGCCGGGGTGTTTGGCTCGTTGCTGTTCAGCCGTTACAGCGAGCGTTTTCCGCATGGCTTCCTGGTGGGGTCGATCGGCGTGCTGGCGACATGCCTGCTGTTGCTGTTGCCGCTGTCGGGCAACTTCTATGTGTTCGCGGTGTTGAGCATGTTCTGGGGCGTGGCGATTCTCAGCTTCAGCCTGTCGCTGCAGTCCAAGACGTTGAAACTGGCGTCCGACGCTACCGACGTGGCCATGGCGCTGTTCTCGGGCATCTACAACATCGGCATTGGTGGTGGTGCGTTGCTGGGCAGTATCGTCAGCAGTCAGATGGATGTGGCGGATATCGGCCTGGTGGGCGGTAGCGTGGCGGTGGTCGGGTTGCTGCTGGCCGTGGCCAGTACCCGGCGCTTCCGTGAGGCGCTGCCGCATTAACCCGAGGCTTGCGCGATCCTTGTAGGAGCGGCCTTGTGTCGCGATCGGGGCGCGCAGCGGCCCCAGCAATCTGTGCAGCGGCCCTGAAACCCTGGGGCTGCTGCGCAGCCCATTCGCGACACAAGGCCGCTCCTACAGGCCCTGCGCAGGCCTGTAAAAGAGGGCTCAAGCCAACACGGCAGCCCAAGCAGAAACCAGCAAAACCCCCGCCAACAACTGGTTGAACACCCGCAACCGCCGCGGTGCCTGCAACCACCGCGCGCTACCCACCCCCAACACCGCCCACGCCGCCATGCACGGCAGGGCAATCAGCCAGAACACCAGCGCCAGTTGCCACACCGGCAACGACGGCGCAGCAAACACGCCGATCACCGCCACGGCCATCATCCACACCTTGGGGTTCACCACTTGCAACGAGGCCGCGCTGAAAGCGCTGAAACCTTGCGCCGAGCCCGTCTGCAGCGGGGCGGCGGCACTGCGCAGCATCTTCCACGCCAGCCAGCTCAGCCACAGTACCCCGGCCCAGCTCATCAGTTGTTGCGCCAGCGGGTGACGCAGCAGCAGCTCACCCAGCCCCAGCCCGACCAACAGCACGATCGCTGCCGCCGCGCCACACGCTGCCACGATTGGCGCCAGGCTCGCGCGCAAGCCCAGGCGCGCGCCGTGGGCAAGGATCAACAGGTTGGTCGGCCCCGGGCTGATGCTGGACACCAGGGCGAACAGGATAAAAGGCAACAACGACTGCGACATGGTCAAACGCTCCGGAAAATCGAAGCACCATGCTCGCGGCTTGCAGGCGCTCAGTCTGGAAGGTTTGAGCAGCGCCTGCGGTAGTCGGCAGGGGTCAGCTGATAGGCGCGGCGGAACCAGCGGCCCAGGTGGCTCTGGTCGGCAAAGCCCAGGGCCACGGCCACTTCGGCAGGTGTTTGGCCCTGGGCAAGCAGGCGCCGCGCCCGGGCTAGGCGCAGCTGGATCAGGTAGGCATGCGGGGCGATGCCGAATGCAGCCTTGAATGCACGGGTGAGGCGGAAGCGGTCGATGCCGCAGGCCTGGGCCAAGTCTTCCAGACCGATGTCGCGCTCCAGGTTGGCGTGCAGGAAGTCCCGCGCACGCTGCGCGGTCAGCGGCAGGCGCGGGTCGGGGTTGATGCGCCGGCGCCAATGCAGGTGGCGGGTCAGGCAGGCGAGCAGGTCGTCCGTGGCGGTTTGCCGGACGATGCGCAAGTCCTGGTCATGCACGGCGCGGAAGGCCAGGGCAGTGGCCCGGGCCAGGCGTTCGTCGTGGCACAGGGTGTCGGCAAAGCTGGGCAGGCTGTTACCCGGCGCCTGCTCGAACAGTGCCCGCAATTGCTGGTCGAGCCAGGCCGGGTCCAGGTACAGCGTCGAATAGGTAAAGCCTTCTTCGGTCGGCGCCAGGCCATCGTGGATGTCGCCGGGTTCGAGCAGAAACACCTGCCCCGGGGTGCTGCGGTGGCGCACCCGGCGGCAGTTGAACTGCTGCACACCTTGTTCGGTCACGCCGACCAGGAAACTGTCGTGCCAGTGCGGGTCGTAAGCATGCCCGACGAAATGCGCACGGACCGACTCGATACCGGTGTCGGCATCTTGCTTGAAGTCGATCCAGTTGCTCATGGAAGTGTGCCTTGGGGGTAAATGGCTACCTTAGCGCACTGGCCCTGTTCAGTCTGGAACGATTGTGCAGCCGGTGGTCAGTGCTTGCTCACGCAGCTGTTCGAAGCGTTCGCGCAACCACAGGTGCAATTGCGTCACCGCCGGTGTGAGCTGTTTGCGATGCGGGCACACCAGGGTGACCGGGGTAGGCTCGCCGAGCAATTCGGGCAGGACGATTTCCAGTTCACCGGCGGCAATGTTGGCGCTGACATCCAGCCACGACTTATAGACGATACCTTCGCCTTGAATGGCCAGGCGGCGGATGACGTCGGCGTCATCGCTGACCAGCGGTCCGCGTACCTGCACGGTGCGGTTGCCCAGCTGCCACTTGTCGTATACCCGGTTGTGCTGCAGGTAAAGTAGGCAGGCGTGCTGCTGCAGGGCATCGGGCGTGAGCGGGTGACCGTGGCGGGTCAGGTAGTCGGGCGAGGCGACCAGCACCCGGCGGTTCCAGGCGGCCAGCGGCAGGGCGATGTAGTTGGCATCCTGGTTGAGGCCGTAGCGGATGGCCACATCCACCGGGTCGCGGTTGAGGTCGGCGATCTGGTCAGAGAGAAAGAAGCGCAGCTGCAACGCCGGGTGCTCGCGGCGAAACGCGCTGAGCCACGGCAGCAGCATGTTGCGGCCCATGTCGGACGGCGCCGATACCTGCAAGGTGCCGCGCAGGGTATGCGGGTTGCCGTGCAGGTCTTCATGGCCCTGGCGCAGGCTCTCCAGCACGTTCAGCGCGGTGGGCAGGTAGCGCTCGCCTTCGGCGGTAAGGCGCAGGCTGCGGGTGGTGCGGGCGAACAGGCGCACATCCAGGTCGCGCTCCAGGCGTTTGATGGCGGCAGCCACCTGGCCCGGCAGCAGGCCTGCTTCATGGGCCGCAGCGGTGAAGCTGCCCAGCACGCTGCTGCGGGCGAACAGTTCGAGATCGGCGATGCGCAGCATTTTCACTCCAGGGATGAAAGTGTTGCTGCATTGTGCCGGTTTTTCTTTTTTGCAGGAAAGATAAGATGCGCGACAAATCCACAGTTCATTCCGGAGTTATTGCATGGATACCGTCTCGCTGGCCAAGCGCCGCTACACCACCAAAGCCTACGATGCCTCACGCCGTATTCCCCAGGCCACTGTCGATGCCCTGCTTGAACAACTGCGCCACAGCCCGTCTTCGGTTAATTCGCAACCCTGGCACTTCATCGTCGCCGACAGCGCCGAAGGCAAGGCCCGCCTGGCCAAGAGCACCTCGCAGGGTTATGCCTACAACTCGCCGAAGATTCTCGATGCCTCGCACGTAATCGTGTTCTGCACCCGTACCGAGATGACCGAGGAACACCTGAACGGTGTACTCGGCCAGGAGGCTGCCGATGGCCGCTTCCGCGATGAACAGGCACGTGCGGCGCAGAACCAGAGCCGCCGTCACTACGTCAACCTGCACCGCTTCGACCAGAAGGATGTGCAGCACTGGATGGAGAAGCAGACCTACCTGGCGTTGGGTTCGGCCTTGCTGGGGGCCGCCGCACATGGGTTGGATGCCACGCCGATCGAAGGCTTTGACAGCAAGGTGCTGGATGCCGAGCTGGGGTTGCGTGAGCGTGGCTTTACCAGTGTGGTGATTCTCAGCCTGGGGTATCGCAGCGAGACTGACTTTAATGCCGGGCTGAACAAGTCGCGGTTGCCGGCGGAGCAGGTGTTCACATTCCTGTGAGATTTTGCGGCCGCTCTGCGGCCCATCGCGACACAAGGCCGCTCCCACTAGGTACCGCGGTCGCCTGTGGGAGCCGC
>NZ_JBDJLK010000112.1:0-14662 GCF_039673335.1 Pseudomonas sp. TWI929 | reverse complement strand
GGGCTGCGCAGCAGCCCCAGGATTTCGAGCCTGGCTCAAGATTGCCGGGGCTGCTGCGCAGCCCATCGCGACGCAAGGCCGCTCCTACAAGGGATCGCGTGAGGACTTAGCGCAGCACGCCCTCTTCCACCAGCAGCTTGAGGATGGCTTCAGCGCCTTCCTGTGGAGAAACGTCCTTCAATACCTTGCCGCCCCCACCACTGGCCTTGGCCGTCGCTGCCTTCATGCGGTCTGCACCGCTCTTGGCCTTGATCACCTTCAACCGCTTGGGCCGTGGCCGGGCCGGTTGCAACTCTGCCTCGGCCAGCAGCTCGTCTTCGACAATGGCCACGTTACGCGCCGCCAATACACCCCGGCGCGCCGGCCCGAAGGCACTCTGGCGCGGCTTGGGCGCCGCGTTATCCACAGTTGCCAGAAACGGCAGGCGCACCTTCAGGCGACGCCGCTGACCACGCGGCAAGGCCTGTAGCACTTGCGCCGTGCCGTTGTCGATCGACTCCACCTCGGCCAACCCCACGATCAACGGCCAGCCAAGCTTCTCGGCCAGCAGGAACGGCAACATGCCCGACCCCTCGCCGGTCTCGGCCTGGCTGCCGGTCAGCACCAGCTGTGCCCCGGCGTCGCGCAGGTAATCGCCGAGCACGCCCAGCACATCGGCACCGGCCGGCTGCTCAAGCACGTCCAGGTGGTCCAGGCCCATGCCCAGGTAAGCGCGCAGCGCTTCTTCGCGCGGGTCACCAGCGTGCACCACCTGCAAGTTATCCCCAGCCAGCTGCAAACCCAGCTCCACGGCGCGGGCATCCTGCTCGGCGCGGCGGGCGCGGCCGGAGCTGGGGTGGGCACCGATGGAAACCAGGCTGATCACTTTCGTACTCATGCTCGTGCCCTTATGCCGCGTCGCGCTGGCCGCCGCTGCGGTAGTTGTCCACAGCCTCGATCAGTGCCTTGAGAATTGCCGAACTGTCGCCAATTACCGACAGGTCGGCCCGTTTGATCATGTCGCAGCCCGGGTCCATGTTGATTGCCACCACCTTGTCGCAGGCGCCAATGCCCTGCAGGTGCTGGATCGCGCCGGAGATACCCACAGCCACGTACACGCGCGCGGTAACCCAGGTACCGGTGGCACCCACCTGGCGGTTGCGCGGCATGAAGCCGTCGTCCACCGCCACCCGCGACGCGCCTTCGGTGGCGCCGAGGGCCGCAGTGGCCTGGTGGTACAGGTCCCAGTCCTTGACACCGTTGCCACCGGAGACGATGAACTCGGCTTCGGCCATGGCGATGGTGGCCGGGTCGACGGCCACCGAGCCGAGGTCTTCGATGCGCGACAGGCTGCGCGCCACACTTGTGGACAACTCCACCGGCAACGCTTCATGACGGGTTTCACTTACCGGCTCGGCACACTCGGCCGCCGCCAGGATCAGGCGTGGCACGGCGCGTTGCAGGTCTTGCTGGCCGGCACCGGCACGGCCGATGCACTGGCCATCCTTGACCTGCCATACCCGCGTCGCCGGGCGCTCGCCCAGCGCCGCACCCAGGCGCCGGCCCAGTTCGCCGCCACCGGTGCGGCTATCGGGCAGCAACCAGTGGCGCGGGGTGAACTGGTTATCCACAGCCCGCAACCCTTGAACAAGCTGCTCCGGTGCATAACCTTCAAAGGCCTCGCCTTCGATGACCAGCAGGCGGTCGACGCCGGCTGTGGAAAAGTTGCTTTCCTTGTGCTCGCCAAACACCACCGCCAGCACTGCACCGTCACTGCCGGCCAGGCTGTGGGCCAGGCCGAGCAAGTCGCGGTCATGGCTGCTGAGGCGGCCGCCGACCATATCCGGCACCACGGCAATGTAGAACGCAGGCATAGGCACCTGGTGCAGCGGCAGCTTGACCTCGGCCGCTGCCGTGCGCCGCCCGCCCACGCCGGTGCCCTGCTGGGCGCCGCTGCGGTCGATGCGCTTGATGCCGGCCGGGCCGATGAAGCCAGCGGCGATCGCATGGGGGTTCTTGCGGATGACGCCATTAGGCCCCATCCAGCTGGTCTGCTGCGTCTGCATGGCCGCATGCAACGGGTGCAGACGGTTACGGGCGATCCACTCGGCGCGTGGGTCGCGGCGGATAATGTCGCTCATCAGTGCACCTCCGCAGGTTCACGTTTAGCCGTTTGCGGCTTTGGGACGGCAGGCGTGTCCTCTTCGATCAGCACGTCAGCCACCAGCTCGGCCAGGTCCTTGATCTGTGGGCGCGGTTCAACCACGCCTTCGAGCATGGCGGTGCACTGTGGGCAACCCACGGCCACCAGTTCGGCCTCGGTTTCGCGAATGTCGTCCATGCGCATGTCGGGGATACGCTGCTTGCCCGGGATGTCGGTAATCGGCGCGCCGCCGCCACCGCCGCAGCAACGGGAACGGAAGCCCGAGCGCTGCATCTCGCGCACTTCGATACCCAGCGCCTTGAGCACTTCGCGCGGGGCTTCGTACTCGCCGTTGTAACGGCCCAGGTAGCACGGGTCGTGGTAGGTGACGCTGCCGCCCTTGTGCTGGCCGAGGTTCAACTTCTTGGCCGCGATCAGTTCGGCAATGTAGGTGCTGTGGTGCTGCACCTGGTAGTCGCCGCCCAGCGCGCCGTATTCGTTCTTCAACACATGGAAGCTGTGCGGGTCGCAGGTGACGATGCGCTGGAACTTGTACTTGGCCAGGGTCTGGATATTGCGCTTGGCCAGTTGCTGGAAGGTCGCTTCGTCACCCAGGCGCCGTGCCACGTCGCCGCTGTCACGTTCTTCCAGGCCGAGCACGGCAAAGTCCACGCCCGAGGCCTTCAGTACTTTGACGAACGAGCGCAGGGTGCGCTGGTTGCGCATGTCGAAGGCACCATCGCCAACCCAGAACAGCACCTCGGTGGTTTTCACCTCCGACAGCAGTTGCAGGTTGAGGTCGGCGGCCCAGTTCATGCGCCCACCGGGGGCGAAGCCGCCGGGGTTGTCGGTGGCGATCAGGTTATCCAGCACCTCGGCGCCCTTGTTCGGGGTGGCGCCCTTTTCCAGGGTGAGGTGGCGGCGCATGTCGACGATGGCATCGACGTGCTCGATCATCATCGGGCATTCCTCGACGCAGGCACGGCAGGTGGTGCACGACCACAGCGTTTCGGCGTCGACCAGGCCATTGACGATCGGCTGGTGCGGGTGGCCGCCGTGTTCGCCGATTGGCTTGCCAGGGTACGGGCTGCCGGCGAACTGGGCGTCGGTGCCACCGGCCAGGCCGATGACCATGTCCTGGATGAGTTTTTTCGGGTTCAGCGGCTGGCCGGCGGCAAAGGCCGGGCACATGGCTTCACATTTACCGCACTGCACGCAGGCATCGAAGCCCAGCAGCTGGTTCCAGGTGAAGTCCACCGGCTTCTCCACGCCCAGCGGGGCGTTCGGGTCTTCCAGGTCCAGCGGTTTCAGGCCGGTGGAGCGGCCGCCGCCGAAGCGCTCGGCACGGCGGTGCCAGGCCAGGTGCAAGGCACCGGCAAAGGCGTGTTTCATCGGCCCGCCCCAGGTCATGCCGAAGAACAACTCCGACACGCCCCACAGCACGCCCAGGCCGAGCACGGCGACCATCACCCAGCCGCCGGTATTGGCGGGCAGGATACCGGCCACCGGCAAGGTGGCGATGAAGAAGCTCGCGGCAAACGCCAGCAGGCTCTTCGGCAGACGCATCCACGGGCCCTTGGACAGGCGCGCAGGCGGGTTGAGGCGGCGTTTGAAGACGAACAGGGCGCCGGTGAACATGATCACCGTAGCCACCAGCAGCGCGTAGCCAAGGATCTTGCTCTGCAGGCCAAAGCCGTGCACCAGGATCGCCAGGGCGGCCGACAGCACGAAGCCGCCCGCAGTGGCCACGTGGGTCTTGGACATGTACTTGTCGCGCTCGACCACGTGGTGCAAGTCCACCAGGTAACGGCGCGGCATGGCCAGCAGGCCGCCGATCAGGTTGACCTTGGAGGGCCGGCCACGCCGCCACATGCGCACCCGGCGCAGGGCGCCGAGCACTGCCAGGCCAAGGGCAGCGAACAGCAGGATAGGTAGAAGGGTGTTCAACATGGGAGGCTCCCACAACAGCTGGATTCTTGCGCCACTCTGAAGATGGGATTGGCCCCTTGTGGGAGCGGGTTCACCCGCGAATGCGTCAGATCAGACAACTCTGTTGCTTGTGCTGACGCTTTCGCGGGTAAACCCGCTCCCACAGGGACCGCACCCGGTGGCGACGATTTTTCTCGATCAGAAGTCCTTGCACAGGCGCAAGGCGTCATAGATCGCCGCATGCACGTTGCGCTGGGCCACGCAGTCGCCGATGCGGTACAGCAGGTAGCCTTCGCCCGGCTGGCTGAGGATCGGCTGTGGCTTGATGGCGAACAGCGCCTCCACGTCGATCTGGCCTTTGTTGCGCGAACCTTCCTTCAGTGCGTAGTACAGCTGCTCGTCAGGGCGCACGCCGTTTTCCACCACCACCTGGTCGACCACGCGTTCTTCCTTGGCGCCGGTGTATTCGTTCTCCAGCACCGCCACCAGCTTGTCGCCTTCGCGGTAGACCTTTTCCAGCATCATGTCGCCGGTCATGATCACTTCTTTCGGGTACATGCTGCGGTAGTAGGTCGGGAAGGTGGTACCACCCATGGCCACGCCTGGCTTGATGTCGTCGGTGACGATCTCGACCTGGCTGCCCTTGTCGGCGATGAAGTCGGCCACCGACATGCCGGTGAATTCGCAGATGGTGTCGTACACCAGCACGTTCTTGCCCGGTGCGACCTTGCCATCGAGCACGTCCCAGCTGCTGACCACCAGCCCTTCGGCTGCGCCCCAGTGCTCGTTCTGCTCAAGGAATGAATGCCCGCCCACAGCCAGCACGATGACGTCCGGGCGCAGGTCCTGGATGGCGGCCACGTCAGCGGCGGTACCCAGGCGCAGGTCGACCTTCAGGCGCGCCAGCTCCAGTTGGTACCAGCGGGTGATACCGGCAATCTGGTCACGCTGTGGTGCCTTGGCGGCGATGGTGATCTGCCCGCCGATCTGGTCTTTCTTCTCGAACAGGGTCACGTCGTGGCCACGCTCGGCAGCCACACGGGCCGCTTCCATGCCAGCGGGGCCGGCGCCAACCACCACCACCTTGCGTTTGACGCCGGTGGTCTTTTCGATGATGTGCGGCACGCCCATGTATTCACGGGAGGTCGCGGCGTTCTGGATGCACAGCACATCCAGGCCCTGGTACTGGCGGTCGATGCAGTAGTTGGCACCGACGCACTGCTTGATCTGGTCGATCTGGCCCATCTTGATCTTGGCGATCAGGTGCGGGTCGGCCATGTGCGCACGGGTCATGCCGACCATGTCCACGTAGCCGCCTTCGAGGATGCGCGTGGCCTGGTTCGGGTCCTTGATGTTCTGCGCGTGCAGCACCGGTACCTTGACCACTTCCTTGATGCCGGCCGCCAGGTGCAGGAACGGCTCCGGCGGGTAGCTCATGTTGGGGATGACGTTGGCCAGGGTGTTGTGGGTGTCGCAACCCGAGCCGACCACGCCGATGAAGTCGAGCATGCCGGTGGCATCGTAGTACGCGGCAATCTGCTTCATGTCCTCGTGGCTGAGGCCATCGGGGTGGAACTCGTCGCCACAGATACGCATGCCCACGCAGAAGTCGTCACCGACTTCGGCACGCACGGCTTTCAATACTTCCAGGCCGAACTTCATGCGGCCTTCGAAGGTACCGCCCCATTCGTCGGTACGCTTGTTGACCCGCGGGCTCCAGAACTGGTCGATCATGTGCTGGTGCACCGCCGACAGTTCCACGCCGTCCAGGCCGCCCTCTTTGGCACGCCGCGCAGCCTGCGCGTAGTTGCCGATCACCCGCCAGATCTCTTCCACCTCGATGGTCTTGCAGGTGGCACGGTGCACGGGTTCACGGATACCCGACGGCGACATCAGGGTCGGCCAGTTGAAGCCGTCCCAGCGCGAGCGACGGCCCATGTGGGTAATCTGGATCATGATCTTGGCGCCATGCTTGTGCATGGCGTCAGCCAGGTTCTGGAAGTGCGGGATGATGCGGTCGGTCGACAAGTTGACCGAGGCCCACCACTCCTGCGGGCTGTCGATGGCCACCACCGACGAGCCGCCGCAGATCGCCAGGCCGATACCGCCCTTGGCCTTTTCTTCGTAGTACTTCACGTAGCGGTCGGTCGTCATGCCGCCGTCAGTGGCGTAGACCTCGGCGTGCGCGGTGCTGAGCACACGGTTGCGGATGGTCAGTTTGCCGATCTGGATCGGCTGGAACATTGCTTCGAATGCCATGACGCTATCTCCGGCTTACAACGGCTTTGTAACGAACAGGCCATCTTCGTGGCCTTCTTCCGAACCGCCGTAGACCTGTTCGGCCACGGTGCGGATCGAGCTGCCGCGGGCAGCGAGAATCTGGTCCATGGCGCCGGCGAACCAGCCGGTGAACATGTAGTCGACCTTGCGGCCGCACTTGCCATAGACGTACACAAAAGCGGAGTGCTTGAGCTTGACGCTGCAGGTGCCTTTGTCGAGGTCGATGTCCTGGATCTCGAACAGGCCCCAGCCACGCTGGCTCAGGCGCTTCATGTAGTGTTCGAACACCGCAACGCCTTCCAGGCCATGGCACTCGGCTTCTTTTTCACACCAGTGCCAGGCGGACTTGTAGCCGGCCTTGTAGAGGATCTCGGCGTAGGCGTCGGCGCCCAGCACTTCCTCGATGCCGATGTGGTTGTTGACGAAGAAATGGCGCGGCACATACAGCATCGGCAGGGCGTCGCTGGTCCAGACACCGGTCTCGCTGTCGACTTCGATTGGCAATTGCGGGGCGATCTTGGCCATGGAAACTCAACTCCATAAAATTTTTATTTGGGATGCCCCGGCGTTGCTGGCAGGGGCTTTCAGGCTTGGAGAGCGGCTTACTCGCCCCACACGTCCTTGAGGACGTTGACCCAGTTCTCGCCCATGATCTTGCGCACCACGCGCTCGGAGTGGCCGCGCTTGAGCAAGGTTTCGGTGAGGTTGGGGAATTCGCCCACGGTGCGGATGCCCAGCGGGTTGATGATCTTGCCGAAGTTGGTCAGGCGACGGGCGTAGCCCTTGTCGTGGGTCAGGTACTCGAAGAAGTCCTGGCCGTGGCCCTGGGTGAAGTCGGTACCGATACCGATGGCGTCTTCACCGACGATGTTCATGGTGTACTCGATGGCCTCGGCGTAGTCGTCGATGGTCGAGTCGATGCCCTTGGCCAGGAACGGCGCGAACATGGTCACACCAACGAAGCCGCCGTGGTCGGCGATGAACTTCAGCTCTTCGTCCGACTTGTTGCGTGGGTGCTCTTTCAGGCCCGAAGGCAGGCAGTGCGAGTAACACACCGGCTTTTTCGATTCGAGGATGACTTCTTCGGAAGTCTTGGAGCCGACGTGGGACAGGTCGCACATGATGCCGACGCGGTTCATTTCCGCCACGATCTCGCGGCCGAAGCCCGACAGGCCGCCATCACGCTCGTAGCAACCGGTGCCCACCAGGTTCTGGGTGTTGTAGCACATCTGCACGATGCCCACGCCCAGCTGCTTGAACACGTCGACGTAGGCGATCTGGTCTTCGAAGGCGTGGGCGTTCTGGAAGCCGAACAGGATGCCGGTCTTGCCCAGTTCCTTGGCCTTGCGGATATCGGCGGTGGTGCGCACCGGCATCACCAGGTCGCTGTTGTCGCGGATCAGCTTCTGGCTGGCGGCGATCTGGTCGACGGTTGCCTTGAAGCCTTCCCAGACCGACACCGTGCAGTTGGCCGCAGTCAGCCCGCCTTTGCGCATGTCCTCGAACAGCTCGCGGTTCCATTTGGCAATGATCAGGCCGTCGATGACGATGCTGTCGGCGTGAAGTTCGGCTGGGCTCATCAGGCTGTCCCCTTTGTTGATTTGGGCCGCGCCGAATCTTCTGCCGGCGCTTTGGGGCCAGCATATGCCTGTGCCTTGCGACGCCCCGATGCAAAAACGACAGGGGGTTTGCCGAAAGCGTCAATGCGCGACAACAGCCCCTCTGCAGCGCTGGCTGGCGATGAGAGACAGTCTCGATAACGACGTTTCTGGCCGCTTTATGAACATTTGCTCAGGTAGCTACCGCCGCGCCTTCGTCTGAGCGAGAATCCCTGCGATTCGTCAGCCTGTTGAGGAGAAAAAGGATGAAATCATTGGCATGGCTGGTACTGCTGGCCGCTGTATCGGGCGCCCAGGCCGGCGAGGAAGAGAGCACCCCGTGCGACAACGTCGACACCGACCAGCAAACCTACGCCTGCGCGGCGTTCAACAAGCAGACCGCCGAGCGCGAGCTGAAAGCGGCGTATGACGACTTGATCCAGCGCATCCGCGACCAGTATGCCGACGACGGCGATCAGGCTGCGGCGCTGGTCGGGCGCATGGACGCAGCCGAGAAGCTGTGGACGCAGCTACGCGATGCTGATTGCAAGGTTGAGACCTATGCCGAGAAGCCCGGCAGCAAGGCGTTCCAAGCGGCCTGGGACACCTGCGTGGCGCAGCGCAGTGATGACCGCTCGGAGTATTTGCAGGCTATCGGGCAACAATGAAAGCCCGAGTACCGTCGGCCATCGCTGTCATGTAAATTCGGCTTCTGAACTCCAGACGCGCCGCGTACCATGGCACCACGCGTCTGGGGTTACGCTGGAGAGTCCAACGCCTCTTCAACGCCCGGTCATACTTTATCAGTATAGGTAAGTGACACCATCAAAGCCTCGGTCACCCAAACCTACAAACACGGGAGTCAAACCCTCAGGTAAATATTCAGTTAACGTGGCCACATAGGGTACGCGGAAATTCCCTGTAAGACCGGGGGATATTTTGAAACAACGCAACCAGCCCCAGTCCGACAATAAATTCAGACACAATTGCGTTCCGCCATAGCCAAAGTCTTTAACTTCCATCGAAATACCTTTTTTCTTTACAAATTCCGGGCAAATGCTCCCCAGGTCCTGACGAATATTAGGACTTATCTCCATTTTGCATGTCGTACCCTTATAGTTTCTTTCACTGTACAAGGTAACTTTGACTTTTCTGTCCTCGGCCGAAACCGCCGAGGCAGGCGGCTTAGCCGCATTAGTGAGGGTGCCCCAAGCCATTTCGGATTGCTCCCGAACCTGGCTCACTTTCGCGTCGGCATCGTTAACCGAAGGCCTCTGCGGATTATTTTGACATCCGCCCAATACTGCAAAGCTGATCAACGCCATCATGCCAATTAGGTGCTTGAACTGTGCTTCCATGGTTGCTCTCCGAGTGAACTCAAGATCGATTTCATCAGCAACCTGCACGCCCCTCAACTGGTAGAAATACCAGTTGACAACGCCTCCACCCCAGCAGCTTTTGAGGAACAGATTACTTTGTTCCCACCCTGCGATCCCGAGGGCATTTCCCGAACTGGGCCTTATAGCATCGAGAGAAATAGGATGCAGATTCAAACCCGCAAGCCACGCTCACTTCCATAACAGTCATATGCGTCTGCAACAAGAGCTGACGCGCCTTATCGAGCCTGACCTTCAAGTACAAGCTTCTGGGCGTGGTGGACAGGTATAACCGAAAAAGTCGCTCCAACTGCCGCCGGGTCACCTGCACCATCTCGGCCAAGACTTGGGTATTGAGCGGCTGCTCGGTATTACGCTCCATTTCGCCAATCACCTTCACCAGCTTCTTGTTGCTGATGCCGTAACGGCTTGCGATCTGCATGCGTTGGTGGTCCTGTCGCTGGCGGATACGCCCGAGCACGAACTGCTCCGACACCTGCACCGCCAGTTCACTGCCATGGGCCTGGGCAATCAGGTCGAGCATCAGGTCGATCGACGCCGTGCCGCCCGCGCAGGTAATGCGCCGCCGGTCGATTTCGAACAGCTCCTGGGTCGCCTGCAGACTTGGGTAGCTCTCCTTGAACGCCTCCAGCGCCTCCCAGTGCACGGTGGCGCGGTGGCCGTCGAGCAGGCCGGCCTCGGCCAGCACCACCGCACCGGTGTCGATGCCGCCCAGAATCACCCCGTCATGGTCCAGCCGGCGTAGCGCCTGCTGCAGCGCCGGCCCGTAACAGGCCAGCGGCTCGAAACCGGCCACGATCAGCAGGATGCCACCAGGCTCACTTGCCGCCAGCGCCGCATCGGCGTTCACCGACATGCCATTGCTGGCCTGCACCGCGCCGCCGTCCAGGCTCAGTACCTGCCAGCGGTACAACGGGCCTTTGAAGCGGTTGGCCACCCGCAGTGGCTCCAGGGCGCTGATAAAGCCCATGGCCGAGAAGCCGGGCAACAACAGGAAGTGAATGATTTGCGGCATTGCATGCTCCACGGCAAAGGTGGTCGCCTCCGTGCAAGTGTTGGTCGCCAGGGTGCGATTTTTCACCCTGCCAGCAGCGTAGCGTGTTCACACGGTCCAGAGAGATCGAACCCCATAACAATACGCACTGCCGATGGAGAGCCACCATGCACAGCTTGATCCGCCGCAGCTTGTTGACCCTTGCCCTGAGCAGCCTCGCCACCTCCCCGCTTTTCGCCGCCGAGCCCGCGGCCTGCAAGAACGTCCGCCTGGGCGTGGTCAACTGGACCGACGTCATCGCCACCAGCGCCATGGCCCAGGTGCTGCTCGACGGCCTGGGTTACCAGACCAAACAGACCAGCGCTTCGCAGCAGATCATCTTCGCCGGCATCCGCGACAAACGCCTGGACATGTTCCTCGGTTACTGGAACCCGATCATGACCCAGACCATCACCCCGTTCGTCGATGCCCAGCAGGTCAAGGTGCTCGACAAGCCCAGCCTGGAAGATGCCCGCGCCACCCTCGCCGTGCCGAAGTACCTGTATGACAAAGGCCTGAAGACCTTCGCCGACATCCACAAGTTCGAGAAGGAGCTGGGCGACAAGATCTACGGCATCGAGCCCGGCTCCGGTGCCAACACCCAGATCAAGGCGATGATCACCAAGAACCAGTTCGACCTGGGCAAGTTCCAGCTGGTCGAGTCCAGCGAAGCCGGCATGCTCGCCGCCGTCGATCGCGCCGTGCGGCGCAAGGAAGCAGTGGTGTTCTTCGGCTGGGCGCCGCACCCGATGAACGTGAACATCGACATGGCCTACCTGGGTGACAGCCAGGACGCCCTGGGCCCGGACGAAGGCCGTGCGACGGTGTGGACGGTAACCGCCCCAGACTACGCCGAACGCTGCCCCAACGCCCACCGCCTGCTGGCCAACCTGAACTTCAGCGCCGAGGACGAGAGCCGCATGATGCAGCCGCTGCTCGACCACAAGGATGCGCTGGAATCGGCCCGCCAGTGGCTCAAGGACCACCCCGAGGACAAGGCCCGCTGGCTTGAAGGTGTGACCACCTTCGATGGCAAGCCGGCTGCGGACAACCTCAAGCTCACCGCCAATTGATCCGGCCTCTTCGCGGGTAAACCCGCTCCCACAAGGTACTGCGCCAAACTCAGGATCACCTTGATCCTGTGGGAGCGGGCGTACCCGCGAAAAGGCCAGCACAGACACCACAAGGAACCCGCCATGAACCACGACGTCATCATCACCTGCGCCCTCACCGGCGCCGGCGACACCGCCTCGAAAAGCCACCTGGTCCCAGTCACCCCCAAGCAGATCGCCGAAGCCGCCGTCGAGGCCGCCAAGGCTGGCGCCACCGTGGTCCACTGCCACGTCCGCGACCCACATACCGGCCGCTTCAGCCGCGACGTGGCGCTGTACCGCGAAGTGATGGAGCGCATCCGTGAAGCCGACGTGGACATCATCGTCAACCTCACCGCCGGCATGGGTGGCGACCTGGAAATCGGCCCGGGCGAAACACCGCTGGAGTTCGGCCCGGGCACCGACCTGATCGGCCCACTGGAGCGCCTGGCCCACGTCGAAGCGCTGCTGCCGGAAATCTGCACCCTCGACTGCGGCACGCTCAACTTCGGTGACGGCAATTCGATCTACGTCTCCACCCCGGCGCAACTGCGCGCGGGTGCCAAGCGCATCACCGAGTTGGGCGTGAAAGCCGAGCTGGAAATCTTCGACACCGGCCACCTGTGGTTCGCCAAGCAAATGATGAAGGAAGGCCTGCTCGACGACCCGCTGTTCCAGCTGTGCCTGGGCATCCCATGGGGCGCGCCAGCCGACACCACCACCATGAAGGCGATGGTTGACAACCTGCCGGCCAACGTCACCTGGGCCGGCTTCGGCATCGGCCGCATGCAGATGCCGATGGCGGCGCAGGCGGTGCTGCTGGGCGGCAACGTGCGAGTGGGCCTGGAAGACAACCTGTACCTCGACCGTGGCGTGCTGGCCAGCAACGGCCAGTTGGTCGAGCGCGCGGTAGAGATCATTTCGCGCCTCGGTGCCCGTGTGCTGACCCCGGCCGAAGGCCGGGAAAAGATGAACCTCAAACGCCGCTGAGCCGACCTGGAGACCAACATGACCTTCATCACCGAGATCAAGACCTTTGCCGCCCTGGGTAGCGGCGTGATCGGCAGCGGCTGGGTTGCCCGCGCCCTGGCCCACGGCCTGGACGTGGTCGCCTGGGACCCGGCGCCCGGCGCCGAGCAGGCGCTGCGCAAACGTATCGCCAACGCTTGGCCGGCCCTGGAGAAACAGGGCTTGGCGCCTGGAGCGGCACAAGACCGGCTGAAGTTCGTAGCCACCATCGAGGAATGCGTGCGCGACGCTGACTTCATCCAGGAAAGCGCACCCGAACGGCTGGACCTGAAACTCGACCTGCACGCGAAAATCAGCGCTGCCGCAAAGCCAGACGCCATTATTGGCAGCAGCACCTCAGGCCTGCTGCCCAGCGAGTTCTACGAGTCGGCCACCCACCCCGAACGCTGCGTGGTCGGCCACCCGTTCAACCCGGTTTACCTGCTGCCACTGGTGGAAATCGTCGGCGGCAACCGCACTGCCCCCGAGGCCATCGAAGCGGCCAAGGCCATCTACACCGCCCTGGGCATGCGCCCGCTGCACGTGCGCAAGGAAGTGCCCGGCTTCATTGCCGACCGCCTGCTCGAAGCGCTGTGGCGCGAGGCGCTGCACCTGGTCAATGACGGCGTTGCCAGCACCGGCGAGATCGACGACGCGATTCGCTTCGGCGCCGGCCTGCGCTGGTCGTTCATGGGCACCTTCCTCACCTACACCCTGGCCGGTGGCGATGCCGGCATGCGCCACTTCATGGCCCAGTTCGGCCCAGCGCTGCAGCTGCCGTGGACCTACCTGCCAGCGCCGGATCTGACCGACAAGCTGATCGACGATGTGGTCGAGGGCACTTCGGAACAACTGGGCGAACGCAGCATCGCCGCGCTGGAACGCTATCGTGATGACACCCTGTTGGCGGTGCTGGACGCGGTGAAAACCAGCAAAGCCAACCACGGCATGGCCTTTGGCGATTGAGGAGCACGCGATGCCCGCACTGATCACTTACCGCACCCCGGTGCAGCAGGACTGGGTCGACTACAACGGGCATTTGCGCGATGCCTTCTACCTGCTGATCTTCAGCTACGCCACCGATGCGCTGATGGAGCGCATCGGCCTGGATGCCGACAGCCGTGGGCAGAGTGGTAACTCGCTGTTTACCCTGGAGGCGCACATCAACTACCTGCATGAAGTGAAACTGGGCAGCGAGGTGTGGGTGCAGACGCAGATCATCGGCTTTGATCGCAAGCGCCTGCACGTCTACCACAGCCTGCACAGGGCGGGGTTTGACGAGGTGCTCGCGGCCAGCGAGCAGATGCTGCTGCATGTGGACCTGGCGGGGCCGAGGTCGGCGCCGTTCAGTGAGCACAGTATCGGGTTGCTGCAGGGGTTGGTGGATGAGCAGCAGAGCCTGCCGTCGGCCGAGTTCGTCGGCAGGGTGATGGGCCTGAACACCCGATCTTGAACAAAACTGCGTGCCCTGTGGTTGCGGTTTTACCCGCTATTACGTCGTTAGCTTCACCATCGCATTCGCGGGTAAACCCGCTCCCACAGGGATTTGTGCATGCCTTCAAGTGTTGCTTCGGGCAAAAAAATAACCCCGGAAAGCCGTGAGCATCCGGGGCCAAGAGCGAGCAACATCCACTGTGCACGAACGAGGGTGACCAAACCCTGCGTTGCGGTAGATGGCTTGAGTGTGCGCACTTCCTGGCAGGTGGATTTAGCCGGGAACGACCTGTTCTTAGCCAAAGCAGCCATGCCGGCATTCTGTTGTTGCGGGTATGTCGCGGGCGTCACAGAATCGGTCGTAAATCACAGCAGCACTCTCTTAGCGATAAAAGGGACAACAGCCATGATGCATGCGGATTTGATTGACCAGGACGATCTGGCAGGCCACCTGCGCGCGCGCGGGTTTGAGATTCCGGCCGGGGCCAGTGCCGAGCAGGCCTGCGAGGCGGTGGTGCGCGGGCTGACCGAGCCCAATGCGCGGGCACTGAAGGGCATGGTGGAGCAGATGTATACCGGTAGTGCGACGATTTTGCCGGCGGTGCGCCAGGCCATCGACAAGCAGCTGTTGCCGGCGTTGGCGCAGTTCAACAAGCGCGCCTGACTCGTTTTTCCTGTACTGGCCTCTTCGCGGGTAAACCCGCTCCCACAGGTACTGCACCGGACTCAAAAGCGGTGCGATACCTGTGGGAGCGGGCTTACCCGCGAAG
>NZ_JBDJLK010000111.1:0-15883 GCF_039673335.1 Pseudomonas sp. TWI929 | reverse complement strand
CCCAAAGGTATCTCACAGCTTTCGAAAACTGTGGTGATCCTGTGGGAGCGGGCAAGCCCGCGAAGAGGCCGGTACAGACAACACAATGCCCCCAGTCTAGGCACCTATGCCAAACCGAATAACCCCGCTTCGCGCATACCTGCTATGGCAAACCCGCATGCCCACCCTGCACACCGAACTGCGACTGGCGCCACAACTCGAATACCCGGTTACGCAACCAGCGGTGCTCGGCCGAGGCCTGCAGGCGCTGGTGCCACACTACCCAGTAGCGCTGGCTGTGGTCGATGAAACCCAACGGCCGCCAGGCCAGGTCATGCAGGCGGCACAGCTGCCGGGCTATGTGCTCGGGGACTGTGGCCACGGCCTGGCTGTTGGCAATTACCTGAACGGTGGCGGAGAAGAACGGCACTTCCAGGCTAACCCGCCGCTGCAGGCCCTGGGCGCGCAGGTGGCGGTCGATGAAACTGTCCTTGTCGCCACCGCCGGAGATGCGCACGTGCTTGTGCGCCAGGTAATCGGCCTGGCTCAGCGCGGCATGGGCAGCAAGTGGGTGGTCGTGGCGCATCAAGCACACTGCGCGGTCCTCGCCCAGCAGGCGCCCGTGCAGGTTGGGTGGTGACTCGTCGAACAGGGTGGTGGCCAGGTCGATCTCGCCGCTGGCCAACAAGGCGTACTGGCCGGCCTGCCAGGTGCGGTATTCCAGCGCTACGCCCGGTGCTTCACGCTCCAGCGCCGCCACCAGCAGCGGCAGCATGTGCTCGGCCACGTAGTCCGAGGCCGCCAGGCAGAAGCGCCGCTCGCAGCGCGCCGGGTCGAACACGGCGGGCTGGCGCAGGGCGTGCAGTTCTTCCAGGACTTGGCGAAGGGGTTCGACCAGGGCTTCGGCGTGTTCGCTGAGCACGTAACCCCGGCCCTGGCGCACCAGCAACGGGTCGTCGAAGGCTTCGCGCAGGTGGGCCAACTGGCGGCTAAGAGCCGACTGGCTGACGCCCAGGCGCTCGGCGGCGTGGCTGAGGTTTTTCAGCTGCAGCAGGTGGTCGAGGGTGCGCAGGTGGGCGAGGCTGAGGGAGGCGAAGGTGGGGTTCATGCAGGCTCCCTGCGGTGGAATTCAAGGGCCTATTCGCGGGCATGCCCGCTCCCACAAGGACACCACAATACTTGAAAACTGCGAGATACCTGTGGGAGCGGGCGTGCCCGCGAAGGGCCGCAAAGCGGCCCCAGAGAAGCAGATCAGTCAGTCAGACCAACATAAACGTTCTGCACGTCATCGTTCTCGTCGATCGCCTCGAGGAAGGCTTCCACCTCGGCCAGCGCCTCGGCACTCAGGCTGGCTGCGCTCACCGGGTTTTTCGGGGTGTAGCCGATCTTCGCCGAGGTCACGGTGAAGCCGTGCTCCGGCAGTGCCTTCTGCACCGCGTCCAGGTCGGTAGTGTCGGTAATGAACAGGGTCGAACCCTCTTCTTCACCTTCCTCGAAGTCCTGGGCACCGGCTTCGATGGCGGCCATTTCCGGGTCGGCATCGCCTTCCGGGGTGGCTTCGATCAGGCCGACGTGGTTGAAGTCCCAGGTCACCGAACCGCTGGCACCCAGCTGGCCCTTGCGGAACAGCACGCGGATTTGCGCAACGGTACGGTTGACGTTGTCGGTCAGGCACTCGACGATCAGCGGCACCTGGTGCGGGGCGAAGCCTTCATAGCTGACGGCATGGTACTGCACGGCCTCGCCGTCCAGGCCAGCGCCTTTCTTGATCGCACGCTCCAGGGTCTCACGGGTCATCGACGCTTTCTTGGCCTGGACGATGGCCAGGCGCAGGCGCGGGTTCATGTCCGGGTCGGCGCCAGATTTGGCAGCAATCTGAATTTCCTTGGCCAGCTTGCCCATGACCTTGCCTTTGGCATTGGCCGCTGTTTCTCTATGCTTGGCTTTCCACTGTGCGCCCATGTCGACTCTCTTGTTTCAGCGGCCGGTTCAGGAAGCGACCGGCCAAAAGTGGGTGCAGTTTATACGCCCTCGGGCATGGGATCGACAAGAAATCTCGTCAGCCTTTATCGGCTTTGCCTGCCGCAGCAGCAAACCGCGCCAACCGCACATCCAGCCGGCGCGGGCGCAAGCCGTGGTCCTCGGCGCGTTCCTTGCGACGGATGGCATTGCGCACCATCAGCGAGCCCAGGTAGCGGATCGGCTCCGGCGGGAACAGCCCCAGCGGGCCCTTGACCAGCGGCGAACGGGTCCACGGGTTGTCCAGCCCCAGCGCCAGCGACGAGAGGATCTGCCCGCCCATGTGGCACGGCCCCACACCACTGCCGGAGTAACCAAAGCCGTAGAACACGTTGCCCTGCCCGTCCAGCTTGCCAAAAAACGGCAACCCGGTCACCGAGCGGTCCGATGGCCCGTTCCAGCTGGCCGCCAGCGGCACCTCGGCCAGCGCCGGGAAGAACCCGCCCAGGCTTTCACGCAGCAGTGGCCGGTACGGTGATGGCTGGTCGAACACCGGCAGCATGCGCCCGCCATAGGCAAAGGTATTGCCGCCCTTGCCGAGCATCAGCCGGCCATCTGAAGTGTTGTGGTAGTAGTGCACGAAAATCCGCGAGTCGAGCACGCTGATGCCACTGTCCAGGCCGATCTGGTGCAGCAGCTCGGGGCATGGTTCGGTAATCACCATATCGCTGGAAACAATCGCCACGCTGCGCTCGAACTGCGGGAAGGCACGCGCCATCCACGCGTTGAGGCCCAGCACCACACGGTCGGCGCGCACGGTACCGTTGGCCGTGCGCACCTGCACCGGGGCGCCGTGCTCCAGGCCAGCCATGGCGGTGCCCTCGAAGATGCGCACACCGCGCTGCAAGGCCACCCGGCGCAGCCCTCGCACCAGTTTGCCCGGCTGCACCGTGGCCGCCGCCGGCGAGAACCAGCCTTCCAGGTGCCGCGCCGAACCGGCCAGGCGCTGCACCTGTTCCAGCGGCAGGCGGCGGAACGAATTGATGCCCTTGTGCTCCAGCGCGGCGACCACCGCGTCGGTGGCACCGACCTGCGCCGCGTTGGTGGCGGTGTACAGCGTGCCGTCCAGGCGGTAGTCGCAGTCGATGCCATTGGCCGCACAGAACGCGCCGATGTCACCGATGCTGCGCTCCGACTCGCGTACCAGGCGTACCGCCTCGGCCACCCCGAACAGGCGCTCGAGGGTGAAGTACTTGGCCGACCAGGACAACGCACAGCCACCATTGCGACCACTGGCACCGGCGCCACAGATGTCGGCCTCGATCAGCACCACATCCAGGGCCGGTACCGCCTCCTTGAGCATCAGTGCCGTCCACAGGCCGGTGTAGCCGCCGCCGACGATGCACACATCGCAACGGGCATCGCCTTGCAACGGCGGGCACACCGCCTCCTGTGTCGAATCCAGGGCCTGTTGCAGCCAGAAGGGTCTCATTCGCTCGCTTTCCTTTCAGGTACGCAGTGGCTTGATTGCCATGCTGGTGTTCGGCGCCACGTCGGCGCTTTGCGCGCTGCTGGTCGGGCGGCTGTTCCAGTGCGGCAGCAGCACCAATGCCGAGAACAGTGCGCAGCCGGCGAACACGATGAACACCGTGACGCCGTCGAAGTAACCTGGCAGCAAGCCGCCCAGCACCGCGCCCACCGAGCCACAACCGTTGACGAAGCCAGCTGCGGTGGCGCCGGCCTTGGCAGTGCCGAAGTCGATGGCCGCAGCGCCGCTGATCATCGAGTCCGGCCCGTACAGGGTCAGGCCCATGACGAACAGCAGGGCCACTACCAGCATCACGCTGCCGGTGTGCATGGCGGCCATGAATGCCGCCAGGGTCACGGTCAGCAGCACCAGGCTGATCACGCAGGCTGGCATGCGCCGGGCACCGAACAGCTTGTCGGAAGCCAGGCCAATCATGATCGGCCCTAGCAGCCCGGCCAGTTCGAAGGCGGTGGGGATGATCGCTGCGCCAACCTTGCCCACCGAGGGCATCTGCTCGAAGACGATCACCGGCCCCCACAGCAGGATGGCGTAACGCGCCGGCTTCAACAGGAAATACGCCAGGCCCAGGGTCAGCACCGTGCGGTTGCGCAGAATCTCCTTCAGCGGCGCCCACACGCTGCACAGGTTGCCGGCCGGGGCCATGCTCTGCGGCTCGGGCTCTACCGCTGGCAGGCCAACGTCTTCAGGCTTGTTGCGCTGCAGGAAGACGAACAGCACGGCCACCAGCGCCACCACTGCGGCACTGGAGAAGAACGCCGCGTGCCAGGTGCCGACCAGGGTGTAGGCCCACCAACCAGCGAACGGCGAGGCCACCAGGCCGCCAAAGGCATAGCAGGAACTCCACAGGCCCAGCACCCGCCCGCGCTGCGAGGCCGGGAAGAAGCTGCCGATGTTCTTGCACAGGCCAGCCCAGCCGGTGGATTGCGCCAGGCCCTGCACCAGCATGCAGGTGGCGAAGATCGGGAAGGTGGCGTAACTGCCCATCACCACCGCCGCCACCGCAGAAATCAGCAACCCGCCGAGCACCACCACGCGTGGGCCGAAGCGGTCAGCGAGCATGCCCCAGGTGAACTGGCCCACGGCGTAGGCGGCCAGGTAGATGGCGTCGAGGTTGGCCATGGCGGCCCTGTCGAGCATGAAGCTTGGGTCTTCGGCGATGCCCAGCTTGGCCACCGAGAAGGCTTTGCGGGTGAAGTAGAAGGCGGCGTAAGCCAGCCAGGTGATGGCGAAAATCTGCATGCGCCAACGTTTGAACGCGGCTAGGGATTGATTCATGTAAGTCTGACCTCTTGCTTGAGTGTGCCGGCAGAATGTGAAGAAACGCCTGTCTTGTTCTTGTGTTACGCACAGCGATGACGAGGCTGTCATCGGGTCAGATGGCTCCGTGTGGGCGCCATGGCCCTGGCGGCATTCGTGGTGCCAGCGTCGGGCTGACATGCATGGAAACAGTTGCGGAAAAATAAATAAAATCGATTTATCGTATTACTCACATAAGCCCAGCTTGTTACTGAGGTCGTCATGTCGGTTTCCCACGCACAACTCAAGGCCTTCCATGCCGTGGCCGTGCACGGCAGCTTTACCCGCGCGGCAGAAAAGCTGTTTCTGACCCAGCCTGCGGTGTCGGACCAGGTGCGCAAACTGGAGGAGCGCTTCGGCGTACTGCTGTTCCACCGCAACAAGCGCTCGGTGCAGCTCACCGACCTGGGCGAGCGCCTGCTGGGCATCAGCCAGCGCCTGTTCGCCTGCGAGGCCGAGGCCCATGACCTGCTGCAGGATTCGCGCGCCCTGCACACCGGCAGCCTGGTGCTGGCGGTGGATGCGCCGGTGCACGTGCTGCCGCAGATTGCCCGCTTCTGCCAGCGTTACCCGGGCATCCAGGTGAAGATCGAGACCGGCAATACCGATGAATCGCTGGCCCGGCTGTTCAGCTACCAGGCAGACCTGGCCCTGCTGGGCCGGGACGTCGACGATGAGCGCCTGCATTGCCTGCCGCTACGCCGCGACCCGATGGTGGCGTTTGTTTCACACCAGCACCCGTGGGCCAGCCGCGGCTCGATCAACCTGGCCGACCTGGACGACATGCCGCTGGTGCTGCGTGAACCCGGTTCGGTGACGCGGCAGACCCTGGAAGAAGAAATGCAGCGGGCCGGGCTGCGGATTCGCCCGGCGATCCAGGTGGAAGGCCGGGAGGCTGCACGTGAAGCGGTGGTGGTGGGGATTGGCGTGGGGGTGGTGTCGGCAGCGGAGTTTGGTGCCGATGCGCGGGTGTGTGCGTTGCCGATTGTCGATTGCCAGCGGCACCTGACCGAGACCTTGGTGTGTTTGAGCGAGCAGCGTACGCGGCGGGTGGTAGCGACCTTTTTGCAGATGGTCGAGGAAGGTTTGTAGCCTGTACTGGCCTCTTAGCGGGCAAGCCCGCTATGAGGCCGGCAAAAGCAATACAACTATGCTGGAGTAACCTCATCCCCGGGCACACAACACATGCTCTACCGCCTAGCCGCCGACACCCTGGTGCTGCTGCACCTGGCCTTCATCCTGCTGGTGCTGTTCGGTGGCCTGCTGGTACTGCACTGGCGCCCTGCCCTGCTCCTGCACCTGCCAGCCCTGGCCTGGGGGCTGGCGGTGGAATGCCTGCACCTTGGCTGCCCACTGACCACCTGGGAAAACCGCATGCGCAGCGCCGCCGGTGGCGCCGGCTACCAGGGCGGCTTCGTCGAGCACTACATCTGGCCGCTGATCTACCCCGCTGGCCTGACTCCAGCTGTCCAGCTGCTGCTGGGTAGCTTCGTGCTGCTGCTCAACCTCGGCATCTACAGCTACGTGGCCTGGCGCTGGCGCCGCCCTAACGGGTAGCGATCACGAACAACCGTGGGAACGGCAACAGCACCTTGCCATCGGTGGCCGGCGGATAGTCGCGCTGCATGGCCTGCAGGTACATCTGCAGGAAGTCGGCCTGCTCCTGCGCCTCCAGCCGGGCCAGGTAAGGCCGCAACGCCGAACCCTTGAACCATTCCACCACCGCCTCGGCGCCACCGGCCAATGGGTGATGGTAGGTAGTGCGCCACACATCCACCCGCGCGCACAGCGGGCTGAGCAGGTCGTAGTAGAACGCCGCGCCGTGCCGGGGCGGCAGCTGGAAGTCGGCGAACTTCGCCGCCCAGGGGCCTTGGCTGGCAATTTCGCGCAACTGGTGGTGGGCGGGTTCATCGAGGTTGTCCGGGGTCTGCACGGCCAGGCTGGCGCCTTCGCTCAGTTGGCGCACCAGGTGCGGGTACAGCGAGGCGTGGTCGGGTACCCATTGCAGCGAGGCATTGGCCAGGATCAGGTCCTGCGGTTCGGGGGCGGACCAACCGCCAATGTCGGCGATGAGCGTGCGTACCCGGGGGATGCACAGCCGTTTGCGCTCGCGGGCTTTGGCGATCATGTCGGGGTCGCTGTCCAACGCCGTCACCTGGGCGTCTGGGTAACGTTGCAGCAGCACCTCGGTGGAGTTGCCGGGGCCGCAGCCCAGGTCGGTGGCGTGGCGCACCGGGCGCGACGGAATGGCGGCGAGCAGGTCGCGTACGGCGCGGGTGCGCTCGTCTTCGAACAGGGAATACTGGGTGGCGGACCAAGCCATGTGGGGCTCCTTTTGGCGGGCAATGTGTTCAGCATATGCCATATGCCGGCGATAGGGCTGGAACTGGCTGGCTATGCTTCAGGTCATCCCTTGTATGCGCACACCTATGAAAACCTACATTGCCCTCGCCATCGTGGCCCTGATCGCCGCCGCAGCCCTGCTCGGCTCACCGTGGATGAACCAGCGCTTCCACATGCCCGCCGAAAAATCCCAGGCCCAACAACGCGAAACGGCCGGGTCCCCAAGGGAGCCGGCCGTTTCCAGAAGCGAGTAACGCTTAGTGCTGCTTGTTAGCAGAGCGGATCTGGTGCACCACACCCATCGCCACCACGATTGCCGCGGCGATACCGGTGGAGATCACCAGGATCTGGTAGTCAGGCATGAAGGCCATGGTCACCAGGGCAGCCACGATGAACGCGATCACCAGGTAAGTCAGCCACGGGAACAGCCACATCTTCAGGCGTACTTCCTTGCCTTCGGCAATCAGCTTGCGGCGCATGCGCAGCTGCGAGAAGGCGATTACCAGGTACACCAGCAGGGCGATCATGCCGGTGGTGTTCATCAGGGTTTCCAGCACGTCTTTCGGGCGCAGGGTTTCGCTGAAGTTGATCAGCGCACACACCACAGCCACGGCGCACGAGCCCATGATCGCGTACACCGGTACACCGGTGCCGGCACGGGTGATCTTGAAGAACGACGGCGCGTCGCCACGCTGGGCCAGGGAGAACAGCATGCGCGAAGCGGTGTAGTGGCCGGAGATCAGGCAGCTGCTCACCGAGGTCAGCACCACGAAGTTCATCAGCAGCTCGGCATACGGTACGCCCAGCAGCTCCAGGGTACGGCGGTAGGCGCCATAGCCGGAAACGCCCAGGTGCGGGTCGTTCCACGGTACCAGGCAGACGATCAGGAAGATCGAACCGACGTAGAACAGGCACACACGCCATACCACCGAGTTGGTGGCCTTGACGATCTGCGCAGCCGGGTCCTTGGCTTCGGAAGCAGCGATGGTGACGATTTCTGCGCCGAGGAAGGCGAACATCACCCCGAGCAAGGCACCGATCACGGTGGTGATGCCATTGGGCATGAAGCCTTCGGCGGTGAGGTGGCTGATGCCACGTACTTCACCGAACTGCCAGACGTTCATGACCGCAGCGGTACACACGATCAGGAAGCAGACGATCGCGATCACCTTGATCAAGGCAAACCAGAACTCGAACTCACCGTAGTGCTTGACGTTGAAGAAGTTGACGGTGATCAGCAACAGGGTCGTGGCCAGCACGAACACGTTGACGCTCACATCGGGGAAGAAACCATGCAGGATCTTGCCCGCCACATAAGCTTCCCAGGCCATCAGGATGACCCAGTACCACCAGTACAGCCAGCCGATGGTGAAACCGGCCCAACGGCCAATGGCGCGGTCGGCGTAGGTGGAGAACGAGCCGGTGTCTGGCGAGGAAGTCGCCATCTCACCCAGCATGCGCATGATCAGCACCACCAGGATGCCGCCTGCCAGGTAGGCCAGGACAGCGGCTGGGCCGGCGCTGTGGATCACGCTGCCGGAACCGACGAACAAGGCGCCGCCAATAACCCCGGCGATAGACATCATCGTCAGGTGGCGCGACTTCAGCGAGGCACTGAGCTTGCTCTCGTGCCCGCTTTTCGCGGTGGTGGTTGTGGATGTTGCGTCCATCAGTTGTGTACCCCGTGCTTCTTTTTATCCAAGGAAAACCGTGAAACCCCGATGGCTGGCGGTTTCACCTGTACATCAGTGCTAATGCGGGCAGGATGGTGTGAACAAACACACGCAGGCCCTCCATGGCGGCCTGCTGACGCGCCCGAAGGTTTGCCCTTCGAACGAACTGAACATGCTTTATGTGGCGATATCTGACACCTAATGTAAAAATGTCCGACGCAGAGAGCCATGCACAGTGGCATGAAACTCGCACTGCACTGTACAGGTCGCCCATGCAATACACCTTGCAAACGCCAGGCGATACGCACCCTGAAGGCCCCGAATGTTCGAATTACATCCAGACTCCTCGACCCCGTTGGTCAACCAGATCATCGACGGGCTGCGCGAGCTGATCGACAACCAGACCCTCAAACCAGGCGCCAAGGTCCCGTCCATCCGCGCCTTTGCCGCGAGCTATTCGGTAAGCACCTTCACCGTGGTCGAAGCCTACGACCGCCTGGTCGCCCAGGGGTTGCTGGTAAGCCGGGGCAATGCGGGGTTCTTCGTCAACCGGGCGGCGGGCGAACTGCTGGAACAGCACAATGCCGAGGCCGATACCACTCGACCAACGTTCAACTCCGAGTGGTACTTGCAGCAGATCTTCGAGATCCGCCAGTTGCCGTACAAACCAGGGTGCGGCTGGCTGCCTAACGACTGGATGTATGAAGACGGCCTGCGCCGCGGCCTGCGCCAGGTGGCCGGCAGCCCGCTGGAGCTGTCGGGCTACGGCGACCCGATGGGCCTGCCGGAGCTGCGTGCACTGACCGCGCAGAACCTGCAGCAGGAACTGTCGATCGTCGCCAACCCGGCGCAACTGATGCTGACCCACGGCGCCAGCCAGGCTTTGGACCTGGCCGCCCGCACGCTGGTGCGCCCGGGCGATGTGGTGCTGGTGGACGACCCGGGTTACCCGAACCTGATGAGCATCCTGCGCACCCAGGGCGCAACGTTGGTCGGCGTGCCGCGCACTCCGGCCGGCTACGATCTTAACCAACTGGAGCAGTTGCTCACCCACCACCGCCCGACGGCATTCTTCACCCAGCCGCACCTGCATAGCCCGACCTGCTCGCGCACCCCGCTGCCACAGCTGCACCGCCTGCTGCAACTGGCCAGCCAGCATGGCTTCCGCCTGGTGGAGAACAACCTGTACGCCGACATGGTCGCCGAACCGCAACCCTGCCTGGCCAGCCTCGACCACCTGCAACAGGTGGTGTACGTGGGCAGCTACTCCAAGAGCATTTCACCGAACGTGCGGGTCGGCTACATGCTGGCCAACCCCGAGCTGATGCAGAAGCTGCTGCACCTGAAGATGCGCTCGGGGCTGACCACCTCGCAGGTGATGGAGCGTGTGGTGTATGCCGCGATCATCGACGGGCGCTGGCGCAAGCACCTGAAGCGCCTGCGCCAGCGGCTGGCCGAGGCGCATCAGGAAGTTGGCCGGCATCTGCATCGATTGGGCTTCGAACTGTTCATCGAGTCGGATGAGGGCATGTACATCTGGACCCGCCACCCGGCGATTCCGGACAGCGCGGCGTTGCTGGACGATGCGCTGGAGAAAGGCATCATGCTCGGGCCTGGGCAGTTGTTCATGGTCGATGCCAAGGCGACCGGGTGGATGCGCTTCAATGTGGCGTTCAGTACGGATCCGGCGATGTGGGAGTTGTTGGAGAAGGTGCTGGTGAAGCATGTGCGGCGGGGTGGGGTGTAGCGCCTGTGAGATTGAGCGACGCAAAGCTGCGCACAGGCGTAGCCGGTGCCGTCCACCGCGCCGCCTGCTTCGCGGGCATGCCCGCTCCCACAGAACTGCACATAACTCATTGAATTAGCAGGGACACTGTGGGAGCGGCTTTAGCCGCGAACACCGGCGCAGCCGGTGCCATGCACCACGTTAGATTCTTCACGGCTAAAGCCGCTCCCACAGGGTATGCGGACCGCTCACGAACTCAGTTATCTGCGCGGCAGCGCAGCCCAAAGGGCTAGGCGATCTCCCGCAGGTTTGAATCCGGCGCGGTCGGTGTGGGAGCGGGCTTGCCCGCGAAGGCGCCGACAGCTGCACTACCGCTGCTGGCATCATGCACTCACCGCCAATCCGCCTTGTCAGCAAAAAACGCCTGCGCATTCGCCTCCAGGCTCTCCAGGTGATATCCCCCCTCCTGCACAATCAGGCACGGCAAGCGCAACGCCCGAATCCGCTCACCCAACGCAGCAAACCCTTCAGTCGTCACCGCCACCTTGCTCTGCGGGTCCAGCTCGTAGATATCGAAGCCCAGCGACAACACCAGCACCTCGGCACCAAAATCCTTCACCGCAGCCAGCGCAATCTCCAGCTGGCCCATGAAGTCCGCCTCGCTAGCCCCATGTGCCATCGGCAGGTTGAGGTTGTACCCCTCCCCCGCACCACTGCCTCGCTCATCCTCGAACCCGGCTACCCCCGGGTAGAAGTTGGTCGGGTCGCCATGCACCGACACATACAGCACATCCCGGCGATCGTAGAAGATCTCCTGAATCCCCTGCCCGTGGTGCATGTCGGTATCGAGGATAGCCACGCGGCTGTAACGGCTGCGCAGGGCCTGGGCGGCCACGGCGGCGTTGTTGATGTAGCAGAAGCCACCTGCTGCATCGAACCGCGCATGGTGCCCCGGTGGCCGGCACAGGGCATAGGCAGCCGGCTCGCCATCGAGAATGGCCTTGGCACCGGCTACCGCGCTCTGCGCCGACCAGTAGGCCGAGTGCCAAGTTTGCTCACCCACCGGGCAGCTGCCATCGGCCAGGTAGCGCCCGGCCTGGGCGAGGATGCCGCGCAAGGCGTTGGGCTCGCGCACGAAGATGTTCGACATCACCTCGTCGCCCCAATCCTCGGGCACTTCCTTCCAGCGCGCATGGGCTTCTTCGAGAAACGCCAGGTAAGCGTCGCCGTGTACGGCCTTGAGTGGTTCAAGGCCGGCATCGTCAGGCTGGTGGATGTCGAAACCCAGATCCTTGGCCGCCTGCAAAAGACGCTGGGCACGTTCGGGGACTTCCTGCGGAGTGCGCATGGCGCCGCGCGAGTAGTAGCTGCGCGGGTGGTGCAGCAGTTGTTCGGGGTGGAAGTAGCAACGCATCAGGCTTCTCCTGGTTCGACACGGCCGGCGCGGGCCAGCACGGCGTTAAGCAGTACATCGGCGCCCTGGCGGGCATCCTCGGGTAATACGTCTTCGGCTTCGTTGTGGCTAAGGCCGCCGACGCAGGGGATGAACACCATCGCCGTAGGGCAATAACGGGCCAACAGGATGGCATCATGGCCGGCGCCACTGACAATCGACTGCTGGGCATAACCAAGGCCGTCCACCGCTTGCTGCACGGCGGCCACACAGTCAGCGTCGAACGGAGTGGCCGGACTTACCCAGCGCCGCTCGATGCGCACCTGCAGGCCGCGCTGGCCAGCGATGGCCTGCAGCTTCAGGGTCAGGTCACGCTCCATCGCCTCGATGGCTTCATCGCGGTGGTGGCGCAGGTCGACCGTGAACTGCAGCAGCCCAGGGATGGTGTTGCGCGAGGACTTGGCAATCGACAGTTCGCCCACCGTGGTCAGGCCTTCAGGGGCGAAGTCGGCTGCCAATTGCTCGACCGCGTGGATCATTCGCGCGGCGCCGTACAGGGCATCCTTGCGCAGCGGCATCGGCGTGGTGCCGGCGTGCGCCGCCATGCCTTCGACAGTCACATCCAGCCAACGAATGGCCTGGCCACCACTGACTACGCCAATGGCCTTGGCGTTATCTTCAAGGATCGGGCCTTGCTCAATGTGCGCTTCGAAATAGGCATCCACCGGGCCGCCCAATGGGCGCTTGCCGGCGTAACCAGTACGTTGCAGTTCTTCGGCAACGCTTACGCCAGCGGCATCGCGAATGGCCAGCGCCTCGGCCAGCGCCAGGCTGCCGGTGAACACTGCCGAACCGAACATGGCCGGGGTGAAGCGTGCGCCTTCCTCGTTGGTCCAAACTGCGATTTCCAGCGGTTTGCGAGTTTGGATGTTCAGTTCGTTGAGGCGGCGCACCACCTCCAGCCCGGCCAGCACGCCGTAGACGCCATCGAAACGCCCGCCTTCGGGTTGGGTATCGAGGTGGCTGCCGATCATTACCGGGGCGGCATCCAGGTCGCTGCCAGGGCGCCGGGCGAACAGGTTGCCGATGGCATCCACGGTCAGCGTCAGGCCGGCTTCGCGGCACCAGTGGCTGAACAGCTCACGGCCGGCCTTGTCCTCGTCACTGAGGGCCAGTCGGCAGCTGCCGCCGCGGGTGGTGGCGCCGATTTCGGCCATGGCCATCAGGCTCGCCCACAGGCGTTCGCCATTGCTTTTCAACATGTGCGGGTACTCCAGAATAAATCGGTTCGGTCAGGCCAGTTCCAGGCGCTGGCTACGGGCATACTGGCGCGCCAGGGCAAGCACACAGACCAGCGAGATGGTGGCAATCAGGGTGTAGAACACTGCCATCGGCCACCATTGCCCAGTGAAGGTGTGGGCCAGCCAGGTGCCGATCAGCGGGGTCAGGCCGCCGGCGATGGCGCCACAGATCTGGTAGGCCAGGGAAATGGCGGTGTAGCGCACACGGGTTTCGAACATGCCACTGACATAACCCGCAATCACCGCATAGAACGACGCCATGCAGGCTGCCGCCAAGGCGATGCCGAGCACGATCAACGGGCCCTGGCCCGAGCTGACCAGCACGAACATCGGGTATGGCGAGGCCATCGCCAGCAGTGAGACCAGGGCCAGGAAGCGGGTGGCGCCGATCTTTTCCGACAGCCAGGCGGCCAGTGGCTGCACGCAGAACTGGATGATCGCCACGAAGAACAGGCATTCAAGAATCAGCGAGCGCTCCAGGTGCAGCTGCTGGGTGGTGTAGCTGATCATGAAGGTGTTGGTGAAGTAGACCCCGGCAATGCCCAGGGTGTTGGCGCCGATGCACAGCAGCAGCGGGCGCCAGGCGGTGCGTAGCACTTCGAACACGGGTGCCTGCTCCTTGCGCCGGGCCTTTACCGCCTGCTCGCGGCAGGCGATGAATTCGGGCGATTCATTCACCCCCAGGCGGATCGCCAGGCCCACCAGCAGCAACAGTGCGCTGGCCAGGAATGGCACACGCCAGCCCCAGCTCATCAGTTCCTCTTCAGGCAGGCGGGTGACCGCGCCGAAGGCCAGCAGCGACAGGATCAGGCCCGCCGGGCTGCCCAGCTGGGCGAACGAGGCGAAGAAGTTGCGCCGGCCCTTGGGCGCATGCTCGCCGGCCATCAGCACTGCCCCGCCCCACTCGCCGCCCACGGCGATGCCCTGGACGATGCGCAGCAAAATCAGCAGCACCGGCGCGGTGGCGCCGATCTGTGCGTAGGTCGGCAACAGGCCGATGCACACGGTGACGATGCCCATCATCAGCAGGGTGATGACCAGTGACTTCTTGCGGCCGATACGGTCACCCACATGGCCGAAGACGATGCCACCCAGCGGCCGGGCAAAAAAGCCCACGGCGAAGGTGCCGAACGCGGCCATGGTGCTGAACAGGCTGTTGTCGGAGGGGAAGAACAGTGCGCCGAACACCAGCGCGGCGGCGGTGGCGTAGATGTAGAAGTCGTACCATTCGATCATGGTGCCGATGAACGCGGCGGCGGCGGCACGTCGTGGCTGGGGGGAAGCGGTGGGCTTCATGGGGGCTCCTTTGCTTGTTGTTCTGGCAGGAGTTGCTGGGTCACGGTGGCGCTCTGCTGGCGCTTGGCCTGTTGGTTCGGTGCTGGCTTCTTCGCGGGTAAACCCGCTCCCACAGCGTTTGTGCAGTCCCTGTGGGGTTAACCCGCGAAGAAGCCGACTCCGATACATCAGGCCTCAATGCTGCGATTTATCGGCCCAGGGCTATGATTAGTCAATTTTCTATTTATTATTCGAACTATTAGCCACGCTTATCATCGAGCCCCACCATGTCCGACCGCCTGCTCAACGACCGCCTCGACTGGAACCTGCTGCGCACCTTCCGGGTCATCGGCCAGGAGCTGTCCATCAGCCGCGCCGCCGCCCGCCTGCACCTCACCCAGCCGGCGGTGAGCCAGGCGCTAAAGCGCCTGGAAGAGCAACTCGGCCGCCAGCTCATCGCCCGCCGCGGGCCGCGCTTCGTGCTGACGGAAATGGGCGAGCAGCTGTTCCAGCTGGCCGGCGAGGTATACGGGCAGATGTCGCAGATCGGTGGCTTGCTGGAGCAACCGGCAGACGAACTGGTGGGCAAGGTGCGCCTGCTGATGATCAGCCGCATCGTCAGCGAACGCTTCGACGACTTCCTCGCCGACTTCCACCGCCAGCACCCGCGTGTCGAGCTGGAAATCGACGTAATGCGCAGCTCCGACATCGTCGCCGCCCTGCAAGAGAAAACCGCCACGGCCGGCCTCAGCCTCAACCGGCGGGCACAGCCACGGCTGGAGCAACGGCTGTTCCTGCGCCAACGTTATGCGTTTTTCTGTGGCAAGCACCATGCCCTGTTCGGCCAGGCCGAGGGCGATTTGCAGCGAGAGAACTTCGTCAGTTTCACCAGCGACCAGATTGGCGGCATGTTGTCGCCGCTGACCATTTTCCGCGACCAGCAAGGGTTTGCCGGGCGGATCGTGGCGTCATCGCCAAGCCTTGAGGAAGTACGCCGGCTGGTGATTGCCGGGTTTGGCATTGGCTGCCTGCCCGAGCATGTAGTGGCACCGGATGTTGCAGCAGGGTTGCTGTGGAAACTGCCGCCGCAGGAAGGCATTGCCGATGTGGATATTCACCTGTTGTGGAACAGGGAGCAGCGGTTCAGCCGGGCGGAAGAGGTGTTTATCGGGGCGTTGCAAGCAAGCCTCGATTGAGGGTATTGCGCGGGCACTGTGGGAGCGGCCTTGTGTCGCGAAAGGGCTGCGCAGCGGCCCCTCGATTGCAGCTTCGCTACTGACATCGCCGGGGCCGCTTTGCGGCCCTATCGCGACACAAGGCCGCTCCCACAAGCCTGAGATAATGCTGTTGCCATTGCCGGGTAATAGGTCACGCCACCGGCCTCGCCAC
>NZ_JBDJLK010000110.1:0-15939 GCF_039673335.1 Pseudomonas sp. TWI929 | reverse complement strand
ACTCTCCTTGTATGTAGGCCATAACGAAAAATGCTCCGTATCTTTCGATACGGAGCATTCTCTTAAAGGGCCGGGCAGATTGCTAGGTTTTCACACAGTCTGCGAAGGGCCCTTTTTCTGTTGCGTGGCAGTCGCTTAGACGCCCGAGGCCTTGGCCGCGGCAACGTCCTTGATCGACAGCTTGATACGGCCGCGGTTGTCCACGTCCAGTACCAATACTTCGACTTCCTGGCCTTCTTTCAGGATGTCGGTCACTTTCTCGACGCGAGCATCGCTCAGCATGGAGATGTGCACCAGGCCGTCCTTGCCAGGCAGGATGTTGACGAAGGCGCCGAAGTCGACGATGCGCTCAACCTTGCCGACGTAGATCTTGCCGATCTCGGCCTCGGCGGTGATGCCCAGGATGCGCTGCTTGGCAGCTTCTGCCGCTTCCTTGGTTTCGCCGAAGATCTTGATCGAGCCGTCGTCTTCGATGTCGATCGAAGCCTTGGTCTCTTCGCAGATGGCGCGAATGGTGGCGCCGCCTTTACCGATGACGTCACGGATCTTGTCGGTGTCGATCTTCATCGCGATCATGGTCGGGGCGTTGGCCGACAGTTCGGTACGCGACTGGCCAATGATCTGGTTCATCTGGCCGAGGATGTTCAGGCGCGCTTCCAGGGCCTGGCCCAGGGCGATTTCCATGATCTCTTCGGTGATGCCGTTGATCTTGATGTCCATCTGCAGCGCGGTGACGCCTTTGGCGGTACCGGCTACCTTGAAGTCCATGTCGCCCAGGTGGTCTTCGTCACCGAGGATGTCGGTCAGGACCGCGAACTTGTCGCCTTCCTTGACCAAGCCCATGGCGATACCGGCAACCGGCGCCTTCATTGGCACACCAGCGTCCATCAGGGCCAGGGAAGCACCGCAGACCGAAGCCATGGAGCTGGAGCCGTTGGACTCGGTGATTTCCGAAACCACGCGGATGGTGTACGGGAACACGTCAGCGGCAGGCAGCATGGCCTGAACCGAACGACGGGCCAGACGGCCGTGGCCGATTTCGCGACGGCCAGCACCGCCCATGCGGCCACACTCACCTACCGAGAACGGTGGGAAGTTGTAGTGCAGCATGAAGGGGTCTTTCTTCTCGCCTTCGAGGGTGTCCAGCAGCTGGGCGTCACGGGCAGTACCCAGGGTCGCAACGACCAGGGCCTGGGTTTCGCCACGGGTGAACAGCGCCGAACCGTGAGTTTTCGGCAGAACGCCTACTTCGATGTTCAGCGGACGCACGGTCTTGGTGTCGCGGCCGTCGATACGTGGCTTGCCGTTGACGATGTTCTCGCGAACAGTGCGGTATTCGATCTCGCCGAAGATGTCTTTCACTTCGGAAGCCGAAGGCTGGCCTTCTTCACCGGAGAACTTGGCAACCGCCTGGTCGCGCAGCTCGCCCAGGCGCGCATAGCGGTCGGCCTTGACGGTGATGGTGTAGCCCTGCGAAACCGCTTCGCCGAACTCGGCGCGGATAGCGTTGAACAGCTCGGTGTTGGCTACGGCTGGTTTCCAGTCCCAGGTCGGCTTGCCAGCTTCGGCAGCCAGCTCTTTGACAGCCTGGATAACAGCCTGGAATTCGTCGTGGGCGAACAGTACGGCACCCAGCATCTGGTCTTCGGTCAGCTCTTGAGCTTCCGATTCAACCATCAGTACGGCGTCGGAGGTACCAGCAACGACCATGTCCAGGCTCGAGGCAGCCAGTTGCTCGTAGGTCGGGTTCAGCAGGTAGCCGGTGCTTTCGTGGAAGGCAACGCGGGCGGCGCCGATCGGGCCTTCGAACGGAATGCCGGAGATGGCCAGGGCAGCCGAGGTACCGATCATCGCAGCGATGTCCGGGTCGGTCTTCTTGCTGGTGGAAACCACGGTGCAGACAACCTGCACTTCGTTCATGAAGCCTTCTGGGAACAGCGGACGGATCGGACGGTCGATCAGGCGCGAGGTCAGCGTCTCTTTCTCGGAAGGACGGCCTTCACGCTTGAAGAAGCCACCCGGGATCTTGCCGGCGGCGTAGGTCTTTTCCTGGTAGTGAACCGACAGCGGGAAGAAACCCTTGCCTGGATCAGCCTGCTTGGCGCCTACCACAGTCACCAGCACGGTGACGTCGTTGTCGACGGTAACCAGCACGGCGCCGGTTGCCTGACGGGCAATACGGCCCGTTTCGAGAGTAACGGTCGATTGACCGAACTGGAAAGTCTTGATTACCGGGTTCACGGTTTCCTACCTTTTTCAGTGGCTCTGGGGGAACTGGTTTCTTGCGAATTCTTGGGCAGAACGGGGAATCGGCCCCATTGACCGTCCAGATACAACACGAGGCTGGAAGCCTGGCACCAAGCGGAAAAACCGCTCAGCATTGCCAGGCTGCCAACCTCGGAGATACGCGTGGCGTGTCCAACGGCAGTGCTGCAAAACAGCCCTGCCGAAGCCTGCGACACGCCATGCACACCACTGGCCAGGCCGCTATTAGCGACGCAGGCCCAGGCGACCGATCAGGGCGCTGTAACGAGTGGTGTCTTTGCCCTTCAGGTAGTCCAGCAGCTTACGACGCTGGTTAACCATACGGATCAGACCACGACGGGAGTGGTGGTCTTTATCGTTGGCCTTGAAGTGGCCTTGCAGCTTGTTGATGTTGGCGGTCAGCAGAGCAACCTGCACTTCCGGGCTACCGGTATCGCCGGCGGCTTGCTGGTATTCGGCAACGATCTGAGCTTTTTCTTCAACGCTGAGGGCCATTTGGCTTCTCCTGATAACGGATCCCGCAAGCGGGGTCCAATAGGCCAGGGACAAATCCCTGTATTAATAAAAAAGGTGTGACCGTGCCTACTGACAGCCACCCTTGATGCCGTGGGGTTCGGCAATTGCCTGGCCCCGCGGTTTCGGTCATTCCGACCGAATCAGCCGACGTGGCGCAATGCGCCCGTCTTCGCTCACTTCACCGATACCGATGAAGCGTGCATTGTGATCTTGTACCCGGACCATGCCAAATTGTGGCGCGTCCGGTGCACGTACCGCCTGCCCATGCAGCCAGTAGAACGCGCTGTGTTCGGACAGGCACACCAACGGCCAGTCCTGCAGGCCGCTGTCCGAAGGCATCAGGAAGCGATCGAGCGCTTCGTTGCCGCCTTCGGCATGGGCCTGTTCGAGTTCCTCGAGGGTGACCGTTTGTGCCAGCGCGAAGGGCCCGGCCTGGGTCCTGCGCAACTCGGCAACATAGGCGCCGCAGCCAAGGGCCTCGCCGATATCCTCCACCAGGGTACGGATATAGGTGCCTTTGCTGCATCCTACGCTCAACCGTGCACGGGTGCCTTCGCACTCGAGCAACTCCAAGCGGTTAATAGTAACAGAACGCGCCTCGCGCTCCACTACCTCTCCTGCACGTGCCAACTTGTACAGCGGCTGGCCGTCACGCTTGAGCGCCGAGTACATCGGCGGTATCTGGCTGATCGGGCCGCGAAAACGTGGCAGCAGCGCCTCGATGTCGGCGCGACCAACGGTCACGTCGCGGGTCTGCAGCACCTCACCTTCGGCGTCGCCAGTGTTGGTAGTCTGCCCCATCTGCATGACGGTTTCGTAGCCCTTGTCGGAATCGAGCAGGTACTGCGAAAACTTGGTCGCCTCGCCGAAGCACAGTGGCAGCACGCCGGTTGCCAGCGGGTCGAGGCTACCGGTGTGGCCGGCCTTTTCCGCATTCAGCAGCCAGCGCACCTTTTGCAGGGCGGCGTTGGAGGTGAAGCCCAACGGCTTGTCGAGCAGGATGATGCCGCTGACGTTGCGGCGGATACGTTTGACCTGGGCCACCGCTTACTCCTTGGTGTCCGGCTCGTCGGCATCCTTGTGCAGGCGGTCTTCGGCCACTGCACGCTCGATCAGCGCCGACAGGTGCACACCACGGCTGACGCTTTCATCGAAGTGGAAGTGCAGCTGCGGCACGCTGCGCAGTTGCATCGAGCGGCCCAGGTGCAAACGCAGGAAGCTGGCAGCGCTGTTCAGTGCCTTGAGCGACTGCTGCACCGCGTCCGGGGTTTCCTCGCCCATGACGGTGATGAACACCTTGGCGTGGCCCAGGTCACGGCTGACGTCGACGGCGGTGATGGTGACCAGACCGACACGTGGGTCCTTGACTTCGCGACGGATCAGTTCGGCCAGCTCGCGCTGCATCTGATCGCCAATACGTTGGGTACGGCTATATTCTTTGGCCATTCTTGCTACCTGTAACTTAAAGCGGCAAACGCCCGGACAGACGAATGCCTGACCGGGCGCTACCTGAAGAGGTGCCGCAAACCGCCCTGTAGCGGGGGCTTGCGGCAAGCTCGCCCTTAAAGGGTACGAGCCACCTGGACTTTCTCGAAGACTTCGATCTTGTCGCCGACCTTGACGTCGTTGTAGCTCTTGACGCCAATACCGCACTCCATGCCCGAACGTACTTCCGAGGCGTCGTCCTTGAAGCGACGCAGCGATTCCAGTTCGCCTTCGAAGATCACAACGTCGTCGCGCAGTACGCGGATCGGACGGTTGCGGTACACGGTACCCTCGATGACCATACAGCCAGCGATGGCGCCGAACTTCGGCGAACGGAACACATCACGCACTTCGGCGACACCCAGGATGTTCTCGCGAACATCGCTGCCGAGCATACCGGTCAGGGCCTTCTTGACGTCTTCGATGATGTCGTAGATCACGTTGTAGTAACGCATATCCAGACCTTCCTGCTCGACGATCTTGCGCGCACCGGCATCGGCACGCACGTTGAAGCCGAACAGTACTGCATTCGAAGCCAGTGCCAGGTTGGCGTCGCTCTCGGTGATACCACCGACGCCGCCACCAATCACGCGCACCTGCACTTCGTCGTTGCCCAGGCCGCCAAGCGAACCCTGCAGTGCTTCCAGAGAACCACGCACATCGGTCTTGAGGACGATGTTGAGGGTCTTCTTCTCTTCCTGACCCATGGTCTCGAAGATGTTTTCCAGCTTGCCGGCGTGAGCACGGGCCAGCTTGACCTCGCGGTACTTGCCTTGACGGAACAGGGCAACTTCGCGGGCCTTCTTCTCGTCGGCAACCACGGACAGCTCGTCACCGGCTTCCGGGGTACCGTCCAGGCCGAGGATTTCGACCGGGATCGACGGGCCGGCTTCCTTCACAGGCTTGCCGTTCTCGTCGAGCATGGCGCGCACGCGGCCATAGTTGGAACCGCACAGGACCATGTCGCCCTGACGCAGGGTACCGTCCTGAACCAGGATGGTTGCAACCGGGCCACGGCCCTTGTCCAGGCGCGATTCGACAACCACGCCACGACCAGGAGCGGTCGGGGTAGCGGTCAGCTCGAGGATCTCGGCCTGCAGCAGGACGGCTTCAAGCAGTTCGTCGACGCCGGTACCCATCTTCGCCGAAACCTTGACGAACGGCGTGTCACCACCCCAGTCCTCGGAGGTAACGCCTTCGACGGCCAGCTCGTTACGGATGCGATCGAGGTCGGCACCCGGCTTGTCGATCTTGTTCACTGCAACGACCAGCGGAACGCCAGCTGCCTTGGCATGCTGAACAGCTTCGCGAGTCTGTGGCATCACGCCGTCGTCCGCCGCCACCACCAGGATGACGATGTCGGTCGCCTTGGCACCACGGGCACGCATCTGGGTGAACGCAGCGTGGCCTGGGGTATCGAGGAAGGTGACCATGCCGCGGTCGGTTTCCACGTGGTAGGCACCGATGTGCTGGGTAATACCACCGGCTTCGCCAGCGGCAACCTTGGCACGACGGATGTAGTCGAGCAGCGAGGTCTTACCGTGGTCAACGTGACCCATTACGGTAACGACCGGAGCACGCGACTCGGCCTGGCCTTCAAACTTCAGCGATTCGGCCAGGGAGTCTTCCAGGGCGGTGTCGCTGACCAGAGTGACCTTGTGGCCCAGCTCTTCTGCGATCAGCTGAGCGGTTTCCTGGTCGAGCACCTGGTTGATGGTGACCGGAGTACCCATCTTGAACATGAACTTGACCACTTCAGCGGCCTTGACCGACATCTGCTGGGCAAGTTCGGAGACGGTGATGGTCTCGCCGATGGTCACGTCACGGATGACGGGGCCGGTCGGGTTCTGGAAGCCATGCTGGTTACGCTTCTTCAGCTTGCTCTTGCCACCACGGCCACGACGAGCGCCATCGCTCTCTTCGTCGGTGGTACGCGGAGCGGCACGTGGAGTCGGAGCCTTTTCCTTCTCCTTGACCTTGACCTTGATCGACACACGAGGAGCCTCGCCACGACGACGATCGTCATCGCGAGTGCGGCTTTCGTTGCGGCGGGTCTCGTCCTTCTTGCGCTCGGCTGCACGGGCTGCGGCGTCTTCGGACGCAGGTGCGTCAGCGACTACCGGGGCCGGAGCGGCTGGAGCCGGAGCTGGCTTGGCGACAGGCGCTGGGGCAGCAGCAGGGGCTTCTGCCGCCTGGCGGCGAGCCTGCTCTTCGTTACGCTGGCGAACTTCGGCCTCGACCTTCTCGCGAGCGGCGTTTTCGGCCGCGCGGCGCTCATCCAGCTCACGCTTTTGCTCAGCCTGGATTTCTTCCGGGCTGCGCTGCACGAATACTTTCTTCTTGCGTACTTCTACGCTGATGCTTTTGCTACCGGCGACACGCAGGGTGCTGGTGGTTTTGCGCTGCAAGGTAATCTTGCGCGGCTCTTCCGCCTTGCTCTTGTGGCTGCTCTTCAAATGAGTCAGCAGGGTCTGCTTCTCATTGTCGGTCACTACCTGACCGGCGTCGGTGTGCGGCAGACCTGCCTCACGCATCTGCTGCAGCAGGCGCTCTACCGGTGCCTCGACCTCTTGGGCCAGTTCTTTCACCGTGACTTGCGTCATGCACTTCTCTCCTCAGGCCGCGCCTAATTACTCGAACCAATGGGCTCGGGCGGCCATGATCAACTTGCCGGCACGCTCTTCGTCGATGCCGTCGATGTCGAGCAGATCGTCGATCGACTGCTCGGCCAGGTCTTCGCGGTTAACCACGCCGCGCACCGCCAGTTCAGCCGCCAGGTCCTTGTCCATGCCCTCGAGGGAGAGCAGGTCGTCGGCCGGGTGGGCGTCTGCCAGTTTTTCTTCGGTAGCGATGGCCTTGGTCAACAAACGGTCCTTGGCTCGAGCGCGGAGCTCATTGACGATATCTTCGTCAAAGCCATCGATGTTGAGCATTTCTTCCAACGGTACGTAGGCAATTTCTTCGAGGCTGGTGAAGCCTTCGTCGACCAGCACTTGGGCCAGCTCCTCGTCGACTTCCAGTTCATCGATGAAATTGCGCAGGATGTCACCGGTTTCGGCCTGCTGCTTGGCCTGGATGTCCTTCTCGGTCATCACGTTCAGGGTCCAGCCGGTCAGCTGACTGGCAAGACGAACGTTCTGACCGCCACGGCCAATGGCCTGGGCCAGGTTGTCCTCGGCGACGGCGATGTCCATTGCATGGGCATCTTCATCAACGATGATCGCCGCGACTTCAGCCGGCGACATGGCGTTGATGACGAACTGCGCCGGGTTATCGTCCCACAGGACGATATCCACACGCTCACCACCCAGCTCCCCGGATACGGCTTGGACGCGCGAACCACGCATGCCGATACAGGCGCCTTGCGGGTCGATGCGCTTGTCCTTGGAGCGGACGGCGATCTTGGCTCGCGAACCCGGATCACGGGAGGCAGCCATGACTTCAATGAGGCCCTCGGCAATTTCCGGCACTTCAATGCGGAAAAGCTCGATCAGCATCTGTGGCGCGGTGCGCGACAGGATCAGCTGCGGGCCACGGTTTTCAGTGCGAATTTCCTTGAGCAGCGCACGCAGGCGCACGCCAACACGGAAGGTCTCGCGCGGAATGATATCTTCGCGGGCCAGCAGGGCCTCGGCGTTGTTGCCCAGGTCAACGATGACGTTGTCGCGGGTAACTTTCTTGACGGTGCCGGAGATGATTTCGCCTACGCGTTCGCGGTAGGCATCGACCACCTGAGCACGCTCGGCCTCACGGACCTTCTGCACGATGACCTGCTTGGCGGTCTGGGCGGCGATACGACCGAACTCGATGGACTCGATCTTCTCCTCGATCACGTCACCGACCTTGGCTTCAGGGTGGGTGTCCTTGATCTTGTCCAACCAGGTCTCGATCGCCGGATCATCAAGATCGGCTTCGTCGACCACGGTCCAGCGACGGAAGGTCTCGTAGCTACCGGTGTGGCGGTTGATTTCCACACGCAGGTCGACTTCGTCTTCAAAACGTTTTTTGGTTGCAGTGGCCAGGGCCACTTCCAGCGCTTCGAAAATGACGCCGGGCGGTACACCTTTTTCGTTGGATACCGATTCAACAACCAGCAGTACTTCTTTGCTCATCGTACGCCTCGCCTTGCGCAAGCCATTGGGCCCGGATAGTCCGCCGGGCCCGGCACGTCTCAGTCAAAACTGGGAATAATATTGGCCTTGTCGATCGAGTCGATCGGCAACAGGAACTCCTGGTTGTCCACCTGGACTACCACGTCCTGCTCCTCCACACCGCGGAGAAGGCCCTGGAAGTTACGACGACCCTCGAAGGGTGAGCGCAGCTTGATCTTCACTTGTTCGCCGGCATGCGAGGCAAACTGTTCCAGAGTGAACAGTGGGCGATCCATGCCTGGAGAAGACACCTCGAGGGTGTACTCACTGCTGATTGGATCTTCCACATCGAGAATGGCGCTGGCCTGACGGCTGACCGCTTCGCAGTCGTCTACCAGGATGCCGCCTTCCTTGTCGATGTAGATGCGCAGTACCGAATGCTTACCCTGGGAAACGAATTCGATCCCCCAGCACTGATAGCCCAGACCCTCGACAACCGGGGCCAACAAGGCCTGCAACTGTTCTAGCTTGCTCGACACCTGAACCCCCTCGTGCATGCTGTGCAAATAAAAAATGGGCGAAGCGCCCATCCCTGAAAGCGCCGTTGGACAACGACGCCGAAAACTGTTCGGTTAGCAAAAAGCCCCTGAAAAGGGGCTCCGCTGAAGCTGGTTGCGGGGGCTGGATTTGAACCAACGACCTTCGGGTTATGAGCCCGACGAGCTACCAAGCTGCTCCACCCCGCGACAAAGCTGGGGCAAAAGTATAAGACCGAACCCTGTTGAGGGTCAAATCCGAACCTTCACCTACAAGAAAGCCCGCTAAAGCGGGCTCTCATGCTTCAATTGGTACCGAGAAGGGGACTCGAACCCCTACACCCTATGGGCACAACCACCTCAAGGTTGCGTGTCTACCAATTCCACCACCTCGGCAATACTACTACTTGAAACCCGTTACTTCTGCTCTTGTGCCGGAGGAGGTACATCACCAGTGTTATTGGTGGTTTCGCTCTTCTGCTGCTGGAGCACCGGTACATCATCATTAACTGCCGGTTTCTGCGGCTCTTTCACTTCTAGCACTGCTGGATCTGGAAGACCTGCTTGGCTAAGCTGGTGAGCTTGTTGCTTCGCGAAGTATCCTAACCCAAGTGCTGTCAAAAAGAAAGTGGCAGCGAGTACAGCAGTTAATTTACTCAGGAACGTTGCAGAACCTTGGCTCCCGAACACGGTATTTGAGGCACCCGCGCCGAAAGATGCACCTGCTTCCGCACCTTTACCCTGTTGCAACAGAACCAGCACTACAAGCGACAGCGCTGCCAACAGATGAAAAACAACGATGACTGTTTCCAGCATTTGTTCAGTTTCCTGCGGCGCGACAAATTGCACCGAATTCGTCTGCGTTCAGGGAAGCCCCACCAATGAGACCCCCATCGATATCCGGCATGCCGAACAGTTCGGCCGCATTGGCCGCCTTCACGCTGCCGCCGTAGAGCAACTGCACCTTCGCAGCCACTTCAGCATCTTCTGCCGCCAGCTGGCCGCGGATGGCTGCATGCACATCCTGGGCCTGCTGTGGCGTGGCCGTTAGGCCTGTGCCGATGGCCCATACAGGCTCATAGGCAATTACTGCATTGGCAAAAGCCTTAACACCGAAAGCTTCGATGATACTGCTTAGTTGACGCCCGACAACTTCAAGCGTCTTGCCAGCCTCGCGCTCCTCAAGGGTTTCCCCTATGCAAAGCACTGGCTTCAAACCTTTGGCCTGGGCCGCTGCAAACTTACGATTGAGCACTTCGTCGGTTTCACCAATGATCTGGCGACGCTCCGAATGACCAACCAACACCAACTTGCAACCTGCTTCAACCAGCTGCTCCGGAGCAACTTCCCCGGTCAGCGCACCCTGTTCGGGTTGTACAGCAGAATTCTGTGCGCCGACAGTAATTTCTTTACCTACCAAGCCATCGATCACTTGATTGATGAACAAGGCCGGTGGAAACACCGCGACTTCCACTCCGCTCGGCAAGGCGAGATTACTCAAGCCTTCGGTCAGCTCAGCGACGCTAGCGCGGGTACCGTGCATCTTCCAGTTACCAGCTACCATAGGGCGACGCATGCTTTACCTCGTCGGTCAAAGTGGGCGCAGATCTTACCCAACCAGATCTGCGCTGGCAAGCGCCTTCAGACACAAACTTCGCCGACCAGTTTCGCCAGTGCTTCAGCGTGGCCACGCACCTGGGTTTCGTCTTCGCCCTCGACCATCACCCGCACCAGCGGCTCGGTACCGGACTTGCGCAACAGCACGCGACCACGCCCGGCCAGCGCTTCGGTGACCTTCGCGCTGGCTTCCTTGACGGCAGGGTGCTCCAGCGGATCGACCTTGCTGGCACCGAAGCGCACATTGATCAGCACCTGCGGGCACTTGCGCAGGGCCTGACGGGCCTGGGCCAGGGTTTCGCCACGGCGCTTGAGCGCCATCAGCACCTGCAGCGCAGCAATGATCGCATCACCGGTAGTGGTGTGGTTGCAGCACACGACGTGGCCGGAGTTTTCACCGCCAACCAGCCATTCACGCTCCAGTAGCTCGGCCATAACGTAACGGTCGCCGACCTTGGCCCGCACGAACGGGACATCCAGGTCTTTCAGCGCCAGTTCCAGACCCAGGTTGCTCATCAGCGTACCCACTACCCCACCCTGCAGCTTGCCACGGTCCTGCAGATCGCGAGCGATGATGAACAGCAGTTCGTCACCGTCGACGATGGCACCGGTGTGGTCGACCATCAACACGCGGTCGCCGTCGCCGTCGAAGGCGATGCCGAGGTCGGCATGGCCCACCAGCACCGCTGCCTGCAGCGATTCGATGTGGGTCGAGCCGCAGCCTTCGTTGATGTTCAGGCCGTCTGGTTGCGCATGCAGTACGGTCACGTCGGCACCCAACTCGCGGAATACGCTAGGCGCCACTTTGTAGGTAGCACCGTGGGCGCAGTCGACCACCAGCTTGAGGCCGTCGAAGCTGGTGCTGGTCGGCACGCTGCTCTTGCAGAACTCGATGTAACGGCCGGCGGCATCGTTGATGCGCGAAACCTTGCCCAGCTTGCTCGAATCGACAACGGTCATCGGCTGGTCGAGCAACTCCTCGATCATCAGCTCGACTTCGTCCGGCAGCTTGGTGCCCTGGCCCGAGAAGAACTTGATGCCGTTGTCTTCGTGCGGGTTGTGCGAGGCACTGATGACAATGCCCGCCTGGGCATGGAAAGTACGCGTCAGATAAGCGATGGCCGGCGTAGGCATTGGCCCCAGCAGCATGACATCGGCACCTGCGGCGGCCAGGCCGGCTTCGAGTGCGGACTCGAACATGTAGCCAGAGATACGCGTGTCCTTGCCCACTAGCACCCGGCAGTGGCCTTGCTTGCGGAAGGCCATGCCCGCCGCCCAGCCAAGCTTCAGCATGAAGTCAGGCGTGATCGGGTATTCGCCGACGCGGCCACGAATGCCGTCGGTACCAAAGTATTTTCTGCTCATAGGGACTCCAATGTTCTTATTCGGCGTTTTGCACCGCAGCAATCATGCGCACTACATCGACAGTTTCGGCCACATCATGGACACGAAGTATGCTCGCCCCCTTGGTCATGGCCAACGCCGCCAGCGCCAGGCTGCCGTACAAGCGCTCGCCGACCGGACGTTCCAGCGTCAGGCCGATCATGCTCTTTCGTGAAACGCCCACCAGCAGCGGGCGCCCAAGGCGATAGAGCGCTTCCATGTGCTTGAACAGGCTCAGGTTGTGCGCCAGTGTCTTGGCAAAACCAAAGCCCGGATCAAGGATGATTCTGTTTGCATCGATGCCCGCTGCTGCACAGGCGGCCATCCGCTGCTCAAGATAACGCGCAACGTCGGCGGTCACATCTTCGTAATGCGGGTCATCCTGCATGTTACCCGGCTCACCACGCATGTGCATGAGGCACACCGGCAGGCCGGTATCTGCAGCAGCGTCCAGGGCACCATCGCGCTCCAGGGCGCGCACGTCATTGATCAAACCGGCACCAAGGCGGGCCGATTCGCGAATGACGGCAGGCGTGGAAGTATCAACCGAGATGACTACGTCGAGGCGGCTGTTGATCGCCTCGACCATAGGCGCCACCCTTTCCAGCTCTTCAGTCACCGAAACTGCGCGCGCGCCCGGCCGAGTGGACTCGCCACCGATGTCGATCAGCGTGGCACCAGCGGCAACCATCGCTTCGGCATGGCGCAAAGCCTCGTCGCGCTGATTGAAGCGCCCGCCATCGGAGAAGGAATCAGGGGTGATATTGAGAATACCCATGACATGGGTACGGGACAAATCAAGAACCCGGTTGCCGCAAGGCAACCGGGTTGGGTACTGCACTGAACTCATAGATGCCCTTAGTGTTGAGCTGCCGGGCCGCCGATTGGCGATTCCGGACGATCATTCTGGGCCGCAGGCGTGCCCGAATCCTTGTCATCGTCCCAGTCACGCGGTTCGCGTGGCGTACGCCCAGCCATGATGTCGTCAATCTGGTCGGCATCGATGGTCTCATACTTCATCAGCGCTTCGGTCATCGCTTCAAGCTTGTCGCGGTTGTCGATGAGCAACTGCTTGGCAGTGGCATAGCACTGATCGATGATGCTGCGCACTTCGGAGTCGATCAGCTTGGCAGTCTCGCCGGACACACTGGCGTGCTGGCTGCCGGCGCTACGGCCGAGGAACACCTCGCCCTCTTCTTCCGCATACATCAGCGGGCCGAGCTTCTCGGACAGGCCCCATTTGGTCACCATGTTACGAGCGATCTGGCTGGCACGCATGATGTCGTTGGACGCGCCGGTGGTGACACCGTCGAAGCCCAGGGTCATTTCCTCGGCGATACGGCCGCCGTACAGCGAGCAGATCTGGCTGATCAGTGCACGCTTGGACAGGCTGTAGCGGTCTTCTTCCGGCAGGAACATGGTCACACCCAAGGCGCGACCACGCGGGATGATCGAAACCTTGTAGACCGGGTCGTGCTCAGGCACCAGGCGACCGACAATGGCGTGGCCTGCCTCGTGATAGGCGGTGTTCCTCTTTTCCTTCTCGGACATGACCATGGTCTTGCGCTCGGCGCCCATCATGATCTTGTCCTTGGCCAGTTCGAACTCTTTCATTTCGACCAGGCGCTTGTTGGCGCGCGCGGCAAACAGCGAAGCCTCGTTGACCAGGTTGGCCAGGTCGGCACCGGAGAAGCCTGGGGTACCACGGGCAATGACCGCAGGGTTGACGTTTTCGCCAACCGGCACCTTGCGCATGTGGACCTTGAGGATCTGTTCGCGACCGCGGATGTCTGGCAGGCCGACCACCACCTGGCGGTCGAAGCGACCAGGGCGCAGCAGCGCCGGGTCGAGCACGTCCGGGCGGTTGGTAGCAGCGATGACGATGATGCCATCGTTCATCTCGAAGCCGTCCATCTCTACCAGCAACTGGTTGAGGGTTTGCTCACGCTCGTCGTGACCGCCGCCCATGCCGGCGCCACGGTGGCGACCAACGGCGTCGATCTCGTCGATGAAGATGATGCACGGCGCGTGCTTCTTGGCCTGTTCGAACATGTCGCGCACACGGCTGGCACCGACACCAACGAACATTTCCACGAAGTCCGAACCGGAAATGGTAAAGAACGGCACCTTCGCCTCACCGGCGATGGCCTTGGCCAGCAGGGTCTTACCGGTACCTGGTGGGCCAACCATCAGCACACCACGCGGGATGCGCCCACCCAGGCGCTGGAACTTGCCCGGGTCACGCAGGAATTCGACCAGCTCGCCAACCTCTTCCTTGGCCTCGTCGCAACCGGCAACGTCGGCCAGGGTGGTCTTGACCTGATCTTCGGACAGCAGGCGCGCCTTGCTCTTGCCGAAGCTCATCGGCCCGCCTTTGCCGCCTGCACCGCCCTGCATCTGGCGCATGAAGAACATGAACACGGCAATGATCACCAGGATCGGGAAGCTGGCTACCAGCAACTGCGTCCAGATGCTCTGCTGCTCAGGCTGCTTGCCTTCGACGACCACGTGGTTGTCGACCAGGTCACCGATCAGGCCATTGTCGGTAATGGCCGGACGCACGGTCTTGAAGTTGTCACCGTCGGCGCGCTTGCCGGTAATGATGTAGCCATCGACGGTCACACGCTCGACCTTGCCATCCTTGACCTGCTGGATGAAGTCGGAGTAGTTGAGGGTCTGCGGCTCGTTAGGGCTGGAGAAGTTGTTCATCACTGTCACCAGGACAGCTGCGATGATCAACCACAGGATCAGATTCTTTGCCATGTCGTTCAATTCGCTACCCTCTGAGGCCGGCGCACGACGCAGCCGTGCCTCGCATGATATTCATCGCCCTAACTTACTACATTACCTACGCAGCCGCAGGCACCGTCTGTAACCCTTTGTGAAAGCTAGACTACACGAAGTTCGGACGATCCTGACGCTGCGGCCGATTGGAAATAACTATCAGCCACCGCGCTTCACGCCTTTCAAGCGCCTTTGAAACCTTTGCCCAGCAGGTACTGCTCACGCGAACGGTCCCGCGAAGAGGACGGCTTGCGCATTTGCACCTTGTCGAACTTGGTGCGCACATCCTTCAGGTACATATCGAAGCCTTCGCCCTGGAAAATCTTGATCAGGAAATCACCGCCAGGCTTCAGCACGCGTGTTGCCAGGTCCAGGGCCAGCTCGCAGAGGAACATGGCGCGCGGCATGTCCACTTCGGGCGTACCACTCATATTGGGGGCCATGTCGGAAATCACAAGGTCTACATGCGAATCACCAACCGCCTCCAGGATCTGCTGGAGCACAGCATCATCGGTGAAGTCGCCCTGAATGAAGGTCACGTCAGGGATCGAGTCCATTTCCAGGATGTCGGAAGCGATAAGGCGACCCTGGCCACCAATCAGACGACTGGTCACCTGCGACCAGCCACCTGGGGCCGCGCCGAGGTCGATTACACTCATACCAGGGCGGATCAGGCGGTCCTTCTCCTGGATCTCCAGCAGTTTGTAGCTCGCTCGCGAGCGGTAGCCATCCTTCTGCGCCTGTTTCACAAAAGGATCGTTGAAATGCTCTCGCAGCCAGTTAGCGCTGCTTTTGGAACGTTGTACCACGGGGCACCTCGATGATATGCGTCGTGATTGACTGGGCGGAGCCGGTGGCCCTCGGGTAAAATGCCGGTCAATTTTACAGAATCAGACGGAAAGGGTCAGATTATGCCGCTCAATAACGAGCAGAAGAAGCAATACAAGTCCATTGGTCATGACCTGAAGCCGGTCCTGATCGTTGCTGGCAACGGTTTGAATGAAGGCGTCATCGCCGAACTGGAGCGCGCCCTGGTCGACCATGAGCTGATCAAGGTCGAGATTCGCTCGGAAGATCGCGAAGAACGTGCCGAGACCATTGCCGAGCTGTGCAAGGCTGGCCGCGCCGAGCTGGTGCAGACCATTGGCAAGAAAGCCCTGATCTACCGCAAGAACCCACAGCCGAACAAGCAGCTGTCCAACATCCACCGTTACAAATAACGGCAAGGACCGCGCGGCACCTGTGTAGGAGCGGCCTTGTGT
>NZ_JBDJLK010000109.1:0-16011 GCF_039673335.1 Pseudomonas sp. TWI929 | reverse complement strand
AGGAAGAGAACTTGCTTGAGGAGTTTGCTCGGGCCCTGTGGGAGCGGGTTCCCCCGCGACCACCGGCGACGCCGGTGCCATGCACCGCGTCGTCTTCTTGGGGGGTGACCCCGCTCCCACAAGGGCTGCGATCAGCCATGGATTTGCCTGAGTGGTACACTGTCCGCCACATAGCCTGAATATAAAGAGGGGAGGCCAGGCTGTACGTAGCCTGTAGCCTCCCCGAGCGTTTCTGGACTAAGCATGAGAATACTGATCATTGGCCCCAGCTGGGTCGGCGACATGGTAATGGCGCAGACCCTGTTCCAGTGCCTGAAACAGCAGCACCCCGACTGCGTGATCGACGTGCTGGCCCCCGAGTGGAGCCGGCCGATCCTCGAGCGCATGCCCGAGGTGCGCCAGGCGTTGAGCTTCCCGCTCGGCCACGGCGCGCTGGAGCTGGCCACGCGGCGACGCATCGGCAAGTCCCTGGCCGGCCAGTACGACCAGGCCATCCTGCTGCCCAACTCGCTGAAGTCGGCGTTGGTGCCGTTCTTCGCCGGTATCCCCAAGCGCACCGGCTGGCGCGGCGAAATGCGCTTCGGCCTGCTAAACGATGTGCGCAAGCTGGACAAGGCCCGCTACCCGCTGATGATCGAGCGCTTCATGGCCCTGGCCTACGCGCCCGGTGCCGAGTTGCCACAGCCGTACCCGCGCCCTAGCCTGCAGATCGAAGCGCCAAGCCGCAAGGCCGCCCTGGCCAAGTTTGGCCTGGAGCTGGACCGCCCGGTGCTGGCGCTGTGCCCTGGTGCCGAGTTCGGCGAGGCCAAGCGCTGGCCGGCCGAGCACTATGCCGCCGTGGCCGATGCAATGATCCGCCAGGGCTGGCAGGTGTGGCTGTTCGGTTCGAAGAACGACCACCCGGTTGGTGAGCAGATTCGCGACCGGCTGATCCCGGGGTTCCGTGAGGAATCGTCCAACCTGGCCGGGGAGACTTCGCTGGCCGAGGCCATCGACCTGATGTCCTGCGCCCATGCCGTGGTGTCCAACGACTCCGGGCTGATGCACGTGGCTGCCGCGCTGAACCGCCCGTTGGTGGCGGTGTATGGCTCGACCTCGCCCGGCTTCACCCCGCCGCTTGCCGAGCAGGTAGAAGTGGTGCGCACCGGCATCGAGTGCAGCCCGTGCTTCGACCGCACTTGCCGCTTCGGCCACTACAACTGCCTGCGCCTGCTGGAACCGGGCAAAGTCATCGCCGCCCTGCACAGCCTGAGCGGGCCGGACCTGATCGATGCCGTGGTAGAGGTCGACTAAGTGCGGGTACTGATCATCAAGACCTCGTCGCTGGGTGACGTTATCCACACCCTGCCGGCGCTCACCGATGCCGCCCATGCCATCCCGGGCATCCGTTTCGACTGGGTGGTGGAAGAAGGCTTTGCCGAAATCCCCAGCTGGCACCCGGCGGTCGATCAGGTTATCCCGGTGGCCATCCGCCGCTGGCGCAAGAACCTCTGGCAGACCATCAAGAGTGGCGAGTGGAAGGCATTCAAGAAGCGTGTGCGCGAGCACAAGTACGACCTGGTGATCGATGCCCAGGGCCTGGTCAAGTCGGCCTGGCTGACCCGCTTGGTGAAAGCCCCGGTAGCCGGCCTGGACCGCTACTCGGCCCGCGAAGGCTTGGCCAGCCGTTTCTATGACCGGCGCCTGTCGGTTGCTACCGGCCAGCACGCAGTGGAGCGGGTACGCCAGCTGTTCGCCATGGCCCTTGCCTACGACCTGCCAGAAGGCATCGGCAACTACGGCCTGGACCTTGAGCGCCTGCAGCTGCCGCCGGCCGCCCCGTACGTGGTGTTCCTGCATGGCACCACATGGGCGACCAAGCACTGGCCTGAAGCCTACTGGCGCGAACTGGCCGAACGCATGGGCCGGCGCAAGCTGGAAGTGCGCCTGCCCTGGGGCAACCCGGCCGAGAAGGAACGGGCCGAGCGCATTGCCCAGGGCTTGAACAACTGCCAGGTGCTCCCCAAATTGAACCTGGTCGGCGTCGCGCGCGTGCTGGCGGCGGCAAAAGCCTGCGTGGCGGTCGATACCGGCCTTGGCCACTTGGCTGCGGCACTCGATGTGCCCACCATTTCGCTGTTCGGCCCGACCAACCCGGGCCTTACCGGTGCCTACGGACGGACCCAGATTCACCAGGCCAGTGACTGGCCTTGCGCTCCCTGCCTGCAGAAGAAGTGCACCTACAAACCGAGCGCCGACGACCTGCGCCGGTTCGATCTGAAACGCGAGTGGCCGTTGTGCTTCACTCGCCTGAATCCCGAGCATGTGGCGAGCCGCTTGAGCGCGCTGCTGCTGGCTGAGGATGTCCGTTGATGCAACTGGCTTTTGTGCTTTACAAATATTTCCCCTTCGGCGGGCTGCAGCGCGATTTCATGCGCATTGCCCTGGAATGCCAGAAGCGGGGCCACCAGATCCGTGTCTACACGCTGATCTGGGAGGGTGACATTCCGCCGGGCTTTGAAGTGCTGGTGGCACCGGTGAAGGCGATTTTCAACCACCGCCGCAACGAGAAGCTCAGCGCCTGGATGGCCGCCGACCTGGCCAAGCGCCCGGTTGACCGGCTGATCGGCTTCAACAAGATGCCGGGGCTGGACGTGTACTACGCCGCCGACGGCTGCTTCGAAGACAAGGCGCAAACCCTGCGTGGCGGCCTGTACCGCCGCTGGGGCCGCTACCGGCACTTTGCCGAGTACGAGCGTGCGGTGTTCGCCAAGGACGCGCATACCGAAGTGCTGATGATTTCCGAAGTGCAGCAGCCGCTGTTCATCAAGCACTACGGCACCCCGGAAGAGCGCTTCCACCTGCTTCCGCCGGGTATTTCCCAGGACCGCCGCGCGCCGGCCAACGCCGCCGAGATCCGCGCCGAGTTCCGCAAGGAATTCAACCTGCGCGATGACGACCTGCTGCTGGTGCAGATTGGCTCGGGCTTCAAGACCAAGGGTGTGGACCGCAGCCTCAAGGCCTTGGCCGCGCTGCCTTCGGCCCTGCGCAAGCGCACCAGGCTGATGGTGATTGGCCAGGACGACCCCAAGGTGTTCCAGCTGCAAAGCGCCACCCTGGGCCTGGGCGAGCAGGTGCAGTTCCTCAAGGGCCGCAGCGACATCCCGCGCTTCCTGCTGGGCGCCGACTTGCTGATTCACCCGGCGTACAACGAAAACACCGGTACGGTGCTGCTCGAAGCGCTGGTGGCCGGCTTGCCGGTGCTGGTGTCGAAGGTGTGCGGCTACGCCCACTACATCGCCGAGGCCGACAGTGGCCTGGTGCTGGACGAGCCGTTCGAGCAGGACCAGCTCAACGGCTACCTGCAGCGCATGCTCGAAGACCCGCAGGCCCGCGCCAGCTGGTCGCGCAACGGCCTGGCATTTGCTGAAACCGCTGATCTGTACAGCATGCCGCAGCATGCTGCCGACGTGATCCTGGGGCAGAAAACCGCATGAAGCTGATACTGGCCGAACCCTTCAAACGCCTGTGGGCCGGGCGTGATGCCTTCGACGCCGTAGAGGCGCTGCAAGGCGAGGTCTACCGCGAGCTGGAAGGGCGCCGCACGCTGCGCACTGAGGTGGCTGGTGAGGGCTTTTTCGTCAAGATCCACCGCGGCATCGGCTGGGGCGAAATCTTCAAGAACCTGTTCACCGCCAAGCTGCCGGTGCTCGGCGCCGGCCAGGAATGGCAGGCCATCCAGCGCCTGCATGAAGTGGGCGTGCCGACCATGACTGCAGTCGCCTACGGCGAGCGCGGCAGCAACCCGGCCACGCAGCACTCGTTCATCATCACCGAGGAACTGGCGCCGACCATCAGCCTGGAAGACTTCAGCATCGACTGGGTCAAACAGCCGCCCGAGCCGCGCCTGAAGCGTGCGCTGATCGCCGAAGTGGCGAAGATGACCGGTGGCATGCACCGCGCCGGGGTCAACCACCGTGACTGCTACATCTGCCACTTCCTGCTGCACACCGACCGCCCGGTGACGCCAGAAGACTTCAAGCTGTCGGTGATCGACCTGCACCGCGCGCAAACCCGGGCGAAAATCAGCCGCCGCTGGCGCGACAAGGACCTGGCCGCGCTGTACTTCTCGGCGCTGGACATCGGCCTGACCCAACGCGACAAGCTGCGCTTCCTGCGTGGTTACTTCCAGCGCCCGCTGCGGCAGGTGCTGAAGGATGAGGCCGCGCTGCTTGCCTGGCTGGAGCGCAAGGCGCAAAAGCTCTACGAGCGCAAGCAACGCTATGGGGATGCACTCTGATGGCTGGTTGGACACTGGCGCCGGGCTATGAACACCTGGCGGCGGACTTCGGCAGCCTCGACGCAGTATTTGCCCTCCAGGGTGAGCGCCTGACCCACGACCCGCTCAGCGAAGTAGTGCGCATCAAGCGTGATGGGATCAATTACTACGTCAAACGCTACACCGGTGCTGGCAAGCACATGCGCCGCTACCTGGGCCGGCCGCGCATCAAGGCTGAGTGGCAGAACCTCAAGCAGTTCGCCAAGTGGGGCATCCCCACTGCCGAAGTGGTGGCCTGGGGGCTGGAGCGCAATGGCCTGGCCTTTGGCCGTGGCGCGATGATCACCCGCGAACTGCCGCGCACCGAAGACCTGTCGGTGCTGGCCGAGCGCAACGATGCACGCCTGGCCGACCGCGCCTGGGTCAACCACGTGAGCAGCCAATTGGCGCAATACACTCGGGTCATGCACCAGCACCGCTTTGCCCATAACGACCTGAAATGGCGCAACCTGCTGGTCGACGACCAGGGCACGCTGTTCTTCATCGACTGCCCAACCGGCGACTTTTGGCGCGGCTTCATGTGGCGCCACCGGATGATCAAGGACCTGGCGTGCCTGGACAAAGTGGCCAAATACCACCTGTCGGCCACCCAGCGCCTGCGTTTCTACCTGCAATACCGTGGCCGCGACCGGCTGAATGTGCGTGACAAGAAGCGCATTCGCCAGGTGCTGGGCTTTTTCGAGGGAAGGGAATGACCGATTACCTGGCCAGCGCGGACCTCGCGCTGCTCAAACGCCATGGCCTGGACGATTTCGAGGCGCTATGGGCGCTGCAGCTCGATGCCGTGGACGAACCCAACACTGGCCGTGGTGGCTGGAGCAGCGTGTTCCGCCTGGAGCTCGAGGGCAAGGGCTATTACCTCAAGCGCCAGAGCGACTACCTCACCCGTACCCTGCATCGGCCGTTTGGCGAACCCACCTTCGCCCGCGAATTCCGCAACATCAGCCGTTACCAGAAGTTGCACATTCCGGCCTTGCAGGCGGTGTTCTACGGTGAGCGCAAGCAGGGCGGCAAGCACCGCGCCATCCTGATGACCCGCGCCCTGGACGAATGGGCCGACCTCGAAAGCCTGCTGGCCCAGTGGCCAAAGCTGGGCGATGCCGAGCGCACGGGCATCCTGCAGGCCTGCGGCCAGCTGGCGCACACCTTGCACAGCGCCGGCCAGGTGCACGGTTGCTTCTACCCCAAGCACATCTTCCTGCGCCAACGCCGTGAAGGCTGGGATGCGCAATTGATCGACCTGGAAAAGACCCGGCCATTGCTGTTCGGCATGCGTGACCGCCTCAAGGACCTGGAGCCGCTGCTGCGCCGCGCGCGGGCCTGGAGCGAGGCCGACGTACGCACACTGCTGGCCACCTACCTGGCGCAGCCGGCTGATGGCACGCTGGTCGATACCTGGCTGCAACGCCTGACGCAACGCCGTCGTGAAAAAGAGGCCCGCTGATGCGCTTGTCTGAATTGAAGGATGTCGGGCGCAGCCCGTCGTTGCCACTGAGCATCACCCTGGCCGATGCCGCTGGCAGCGCCGACTTGCAACTGCTCAGCCTGCTGCGTGTGCTGCCGGGCCAGCGTTATGTGGGGGCTGGCGTGTGGCGTGGTACCCCGGTGCTGGCCAAGCTGCTGGTCGGTAGTAACGCGGCGCGGCATTTCCAGCGTGAACTGCAGGGCGTGAAGCTGCTGGCCGAGCAGGGTTTGACCACGCCAAAACTGCTTGCCGACGGCCTCAAGGAAGGCGAGGGCGGCTGGTTGCTGTTCGAGTTCCTCGACGGCGCCGAAAGCCTGGCTGACGCTTGGGCCACCGTGGAAAACCTGCCAGTGCTGGCCGACGAGCAGCACCTGGTGCTGGGCGAAGCGCTGACTGCCGTTGCGCACATGCATGCCCAGGGCCTGTGGCAGGAAGACCTGCATCTGGACAACCTGCTACGCCATGGTGGCAAGCTGTACCTGATCGACGGCGCTGGCATCAAGGCCGAAACGCCTGGCCAGCAGTTGTCGCGCCCGCGTGTGCTGGAGAACCTTGGGGTGTTCTTCGCCCAGTTGCCCAAGCGCCTGGAACCGTTCATCGAAGAGCTGCTGGTGCACTACCTGCTGGCCAATGCCGAGCACGCGCTGCCACTGGAAGCCTTGCAGAAGCAGGTGGACAAGGTGCGCAGCTGGCGGCAGAAGGACTACCTGGAAAAGGCCGGCCGCGAATGCAGCCTGTTCAGTGTCGAGCGCAGCCTGTCCGGCTTGCGGGCGATCCGCCGCAGTGAAGTGGACGCCATGTTGTCGGTACTGGAGCAGGCTGACACGCTTATCGACAAGGGCCACCTGTACAAGACCGGTGGCGCCGCCAGTGTGGCGCGCATCGAGGTAAATGGTCGCCAGTTGGTGCTCAAGCGCTACAACATCAAGAACACCGCGCACTGGTTCAAGCGCTTCTGGCGCCCGAGCCGGGCCTGGCATTCGTGGATCGAAGGGCACCGCCTGGAGTTCCTCGGCATCGCCACGCCGCGCCCGCTGGCGGTACTGGAGCAGCGGGTGATGGGCCTGCGCAGCCGCGCCTACCTGGTCACCGAGTATGTCGATGGCCCGGACCTGACTGCGTGCTTTGCGCCCTACGTGGAAAATGGTGATGCACCTGAAGAACAGGTCGATGCCTTGGTGCATGTCATGCAGCAGCTGATTCGCGAGCGCATCAGCCATGGCGATTTCAAGGGCCACAACCTGTTCTGGGACAAGGGCCAATGGTCGCTGATCGACCTTGATGCCATGTGCCAGCATGCCACCCAGCTCAGCTTTGCCCCAGCCTACGCCCGTGACCGGGCGCGGCTGCTGCGCAACTGGCCGAGCGGCAGTGCTCTGCATCAGCGGCTGGACCGGCTGCTACCCAAGCTGGCCGAGTAACCCGTGGGCAGTGCCAGCCAGTCGCTGCTGCGCCCTGGCTGGCGAACGCGAATGCGCCACTGGTCATCCTGCCGGTGCAGTACGGCCCAGATCGGGACATTGGCCTGCAGGTGCTTGGGTATGGCCAGGTGATAGTGCCCGGCCAGTGGGTGACGGCGCACAGCGACCTGCTTGTCTTGTAACTGCAGGTACAACACACCACTGTCATGGTACAGGCCCGGCTCGCCTGCCACCTCGGCCCCCCAAAAAACTGTTGCCGGCCTGCAGTCAGCCAAAAGCTTCGCCAGGTCTGGAAGCCCGTCGTACCAGAGCACGGGCGAGTCGACCACCCAACTGCCACTCAGGCGGCGCTTGATAGGCAACTTCAGGTAGGCCAGTGGCTGGTTCGGGTCGGTGGCGCGCCAACGTGTCCCATCGAAGCTTACGTTGAAGTAGCGGTCGTGCATGTCCTTGATGTAGTACAAGGACAAGCCTGTGCTGGCAGAGGCCTGTTCGTACACCGCTTCGCCATGGACGGTATCGATTCGATAACGCAGTTTCGCTTCAGCTGGTTTTGCCTGGAAATGCGGCGGCAGTGGCACTGCAGGTGGCTGCGGCAAGCCGCGAAAAACGCGGCGCATCAAACCCGAGCCTGCCAGTGTGTTGAGGCCTTCGGTAGCGTGGCTTAGCGCAGCAATGGCGTGATGCAGCGCGCCTTCGTGGTCATCCTCGTCGAACGCTTCGAAACCGTCCCAGATTGAAATGCCCATGCGCCCGAATGCCAATGCAATGAGCTGGCGTTGCGGTAGTACCAGCGTGACGACGTCCAGTAACAGGCGCAATACGTTGACGGAGATAGTACCAAGCATCTCTTCGTTGCTGCGCGTAGCCAAATCAGCCTGTGCTATCAGGCTTTGCACTTCTGCCCGATAGATGGCTTGGTAAATGTCCCCGGTGATGGTTTGCTGGCGTACATGTGTACCCAGCCGGCCTTTGAGCAGAAGTTTTTCTGTTTTCGCAGTATTGGCCAGAGGCAGGCGCTGCAGCACATAGTGACGAAGGCGGTCATCGCTGCGTATCGCACGGATCAATTCACGTGCATTGGCGTATTCGCGCCAATAACGACGGTCTGGTGCATCCGGGCTGTAAACGACAATGCGTCTGGAGTTTTCCGGGGATACCAGCAGCATGACGCCCTGCAAGGTCTGCTCCTGAATCAGCAATTGCTGAACGCGTACGGGTTGATCATCGACGTGTGGGCGTGACCTGCTGTCAGGGGCAGCGATCACCGTGCTGGCCCAGCGGTAACCCTGTTCGAAGGTGTCTGCCATGAAATGCCTGGCGTAACGGCCCTTGACGGCGCCTGCGTTCATGCGGGCGCGGTTCAATTGCCCATGTGCCCATTGCCGCCAGTGGCCTTCGGGAGAATCGAGCAACTGAGTGCGCAGATAGGCCTTGTAGCCTGTACCGGCATTGATGCGCCGCACGATTTGCCTGACCCTCACTGGTGTCAGCGCAGGTAGGGCATCTCCGCCGTGCAGATGCACCTTTGCCGTCAGCCAGTAATCCACGTCGAACCAGGCAATGTTCAGCAAGGCCAGCTCATCGAGCCTGTAGCTATGCTGCACGAATTCAATGGTGTCACCCACGATCGGCCTGCTCGCAACCGCAATGTAGCCAGTGGTACCAGCAACGGGCAGGGGATTGACCAGCGGCCCTTTCTGGCGCGCTAGGGTTACGCTGACGAATATGTCGCGGGGGTCGATATCCAGGCCTGGGTCACGTTGCAAATAATCTTGCAGCCTTTCGCGTACCCAATTCAGCAACGAATGCCGCTGGTTGAACTGCTCAAGTGTAAGAATGCCGGGTGCAGCGGCCGCCTGGATGGCTGCCACCTGCTCCTGCAGCGCCTGCATGATATGTGTGACGCCCTGCTGAGGCGTAGAGCGCAACCAGTTGGGCAGATGTTTCTCCAGCAGCAGGCCGAAGCGGGTGGCCAGCGGGCCCACGCTGCCGACTAGTTTGTGTATGTCCAGCGCGTCGCTCAGTGCCTTGTCGAGCTGCTCCACGTTGCGTTGCAGGCCGCGTTTCCAAGCCTGCTGCCAGGCATGGGTAAGGCGTGACAGGTGTGCGTCCCGAATGGCGAACGCCTGAAACTGCACCAGCTCCTCGGCATACCAGTCATAGCGCAGTTGCTCGGCCTGGCGGGCCCGTTGCTGTTGCTGCGGATTGGTCACCAGCGCCAGCAGGTGCTCACTTTGTTGCGGGTCTTCCAGGCGCTCACACAGCTCTGTGTGCAGCGCGGCAAGGTTGGCGAAGGCTTCCACACCATGCGCCACGCTGCAAAGCAGAACACGGCCGACCTGGGCATGCTGATCGAGCATCTGGCCTTCCGCGCCGTGTTCGGTGAGCACCATAAAACCCGGCAAATGGCTGCGCCAGTTGGGTTCGGTAGCGGTCAGCAAGGGCCGATACAGCTGAGGGCGCGATTGCAGCGGCAGGTGCCTGCGCTGCCAGGGCAGGGGCAGTTCAATGCAGGTTCTGAGCAATTGGACATGCTCGCTGGAGAGCGTTTGGTCAGTACTGCGCAGCCGTATTTCTGCTTCGAACTGGTCAGCGCGCAGAGAGGCCAGGCGTACGACGCGGCTCAAACCCATGGCGTCGCGCGCTTGCCAATCCGCCGCGAGGCTGGCGTGCAGGTCCTGGCGCAGAGAACGGCAGAAACTGTCGATGCGAGAAGCAAAGCCAATGGGCAGGCTCAGTGCCTGGTAGTTGGCATGCTGCGGGCGACTGCCGGTTGGCAGCTTGAAGGTGCCGCCGTCGAACAGGTGGAAACCTGTCAGCGTCAGTAGGTCGTAGGTGTCGAAATAGAGCGTGCGTGCGGTAATGCCGAGGCCCGGGAACAGCTGCCCCAGGCACTCGTCCAGGCCTTTCTCTACACTGCCAGCCACCGGCAGCAGTGCGGTCAGGCGTTCATCCAGCGCTCGAAAGCGTTGTGGTGTGGTCATGGTCCGTATCCAGCTATGAAAACGGACCATGCTGCAGCCTGACGGCCTGGGCTATGCGTTATCCGACTACCTCAGCGGCGGGTCATGCCACGCACACTGAGCCAGGCCGGGATGCCCAGGCCGAGCCATGACAGCGCGTCCCACCAGCCGTCACCGAGCAGCGCCGCGAACAGGCCGAGCGCGACCAGCAACGCGATCAGTGCCGGCCAGGCGAAAACCTGCCGGGTCGATTGCGACTTGTGGCTCATGCCCGCACCGCCTTGGGTTTGCGCTGTTTGCCCCACCACAGGTACAGGCCGCTCCACAGTACGACAATGGTGAGTACGTCGAGCACGGCCCAGAGGATCTGCATCGGCCGCCCGCCGTAATCGCCGAAGTGCAGCGGTTGCGACAGGCCCATGGCGTCCATGTACCAGGGGCGCTCGCCAACCGCCGTGACCTCCAGGGTGCGGGCGTCGATCAGCACTGGTGTGAACAGGTGCGAGCTGAGGTGCGTGGCGCCGTTCATGAACACTGCATAGTGGTGCTCGCTGGAAAAACGCGTGCCGGGGAATGCGATGAAGTCCGGGCGCATGCCGGGGGCGGCCTGTTCGGCGATGGCCAGCAGGCGTGTGGCGGGTGCGCGTTCGGTGAGCGGCGGGGCATCGCGATAGGGTGCGACCATGGCGGCCAGGCTGTCGTTTCGCCAGGCCGCAATGACCAGGTCGGACAGGGCGCTGATCACGCCGGTTAAGCCTACCGTGAGAGCCCAGGCCAGGGTAACCACGCCGATCAGGTTGTGCAGGTCGAGCCAGCGCAGGCGGCGGGATTTGTCGTGGCGCACGCTGCCGAAGTCCAGGCGGCGCATGAACGGCGCATAGAGCACGGTGCCGGAGATGATCGCGACGATGAACAGTACGCCCATGAAGGCCAGTAGCAGTTTACCGGGCAGGCCGGCGAACATGTCCACGTGCAGGCGCAGCATCAGCATCATGAAGCCGCCGTTGGCGGCCGGCATGGCCACTGCTTCGCCTGTGCGAGCGTCGAGCATGAAGGTGTGCGACAGGTTGGGGTCGGTGCCGGCGGTGGCGGCGGTGATGGCCACAACGCCATTGGGTTCGTCTTCGTCGTAGCCAAAGTACTGCATGACTTCGCCGGGGCGGTGCTGTTCGGCTTTCAGCACCAGTTGTTGGAGGTCGAGGTGCGGGGTGCTGGCCGGCAGTTCACGCAGTTCGGGGGCATCGCCGAGCAGGTGTTCGAGTTCGTGGTGGAAGATCAGCGGCAGGCCGGTGACTGCCAGCAACAGCAGGAACAGGGTGCAGACCAGGCTGCTCCAGGTGTGGACCACTGACCAGCGGCGGATGGTTGGGCTTTTCATCACGGTACCGATTTTTGCCTGTTGAATCGAGGGGGCCGCAAAGCGGCCCCCAGCTCACTCAGAACTTGTAGGTGGCGCTGGCCACGACGCTGCGCTCGTCGCCGTAATAGCAGTAGAACGAGTCACAAGTAGAGAGGTAGTCCTTGTTCAACAGGTTGGTGGCGTTGACCGCCACCGACGCGCCCTTGAGGCTGCTGTTCAGGCGGCCCAGGTCGTAATGCACCGATGCATCGAACACCGTGTAGGCCTTGGCCTTGCCCAGGTAGGTGTTGCCTTGGTCGCCATAGGTATTGCCGGTGTAACGTGCGCCCAGGCCAATGCCGAAGCCGTCGAGCACGCCAGAGTGCCAAGTGTAGTCACTCCATACCGAGGCCTGCTGGTTCGGCATCAGTTGCAGGCGGTTGCCTTTGTACAAGCCGTCCTGCACTTCAGATTTGGCCAGGGTGTAAGCGGCAATCACCTTCAGGTTTTCGGTAACGTCGGAAACCGCTTCAAGCTCCAGGCCCTGGACTTTCACTTCGCCGGTCTGGCTGGTTACGGTTACGCCACCTACGTTGTTTGTAACCGAGACGTTTTTCTGAGTCAGGTCATACACGGCTGCCGACAGCAGGGTGTTGGAGCCCGGTGGCTGGTATTTGATACCCAGCTCCCACTGCTTGCCTTCGGTAGGCTTGAGCGACTCGGTCGCAGAAGCGCTGGCATTGCTGGCCGGTTGGAAAGACTCGGCATACGACAGGTATGGCACAAAGCCCGAATCGAATACGTAGCTGATTGCCGCGTTGCCGCTGAAATTCTTGTCGCGCTGGGTATTGGTGGCATCACCCTGGTTGAAGTACTTGGTGCCGGTATGTACCCAGTCCTCACGACCACCCAGTGTTAGCCGCCAGTTGCCGAGCGCCATCTGGTCCTGGACATACAGGCCGGTCTGGCGGGATTTCTGGTTGTAGTCGTAGAACGCCGTGGATCGGTCCGGGCGGGTGATCGGTACTCCGTAGACCGGGTTGTTGACGTTACTGTCTGGCACGTTGAAGCCGAAGATCGACAGGTAGTTGGTGTTGATGCGCTGGTGGTCCAGGCCGAGCAGCAGCGTGTGGGTAATGTCCCCGGTGGCGAAGTCGGCCTGGAAGTTGTTGTCCACGGCGAACTGGCTGATGTCTTCGTCGGTGTTGGTCGACATGCGGCTGACTGTGCCGTCATCTTTCACCGGAGGGTTGTCCTCGTTGTAGCTACCGGGCGTGATGGTCTGGAATGCCAGGTCCGTCTTGGTGTAGCGCAGGTTCTGATGGAACTGCCACACGTCGTTGATGCGGTGCTCGAAGGCGTAGCCCAGCGCGTAGTAGGTGCGGTCGTAGAACTCGTAGTCCGGATCACCCAGGTTCTTGTGGTGCGAGATCTTGCCAAACGGCATGTCGATCTTGGTGCCCTGGATGGGCCGGAACTGGCTGGTGGCGCCGGTATCGTCACGGGTGAACTGGGTCAGCAAGGTCAGCGTAGTGTCCTCGTCGATGTTCCAGGTCAGGCTCGGGGCGATGTTGTAGCGTTTGTCGTCGATATGGTCGATCTGGGTGCCGCCATCGCGGATCACGCCACTGACGCTGTACAGGAACTGGCCCTGGTCGTCGATCTTGCCGGTGCTGGCGAAGTTGATCTGGCGGTGGTTATCGCTACCGTACTGCAGTTCGATTTCGTTGGCGCTTTCGGCTTGCGGGCGGCGGCTGACCATGTCCAGCAGGCCGCCGGGTGGGGTCTGGCCATACAGCGAGGAGGCCGGGCCGCGTAGCAAGGCAAGGCGGTCGAGGTTCCAGGTTTCGGCTTTCGGGTTGGCGTACACACCGCGTGGCAGCGGCAGGCCATCGAGGAACTGGGTTGGCTCGAAACCGCGTACGCGCATCCAGTCATAACGGGTGTCGCTGCCGAAACTGGCGGAGACGATGCCCGGCATGTAGCGCACGGCATCATCCAGGCTGTGCACGCCGCGGTCTTTCATCTGCTCCCGGGTGGCAACGGAGATGGAGCGCGGTACTTCAACCAGCGCGGTGTCGGTCTTGGTGCCGGCGGCGGTACGCTTGGCCAGGTAACCTTCGACGGGGCCCCAGGCGCTTTCGCTGGCGCTGCTGGCGTTCACCGTGGTCTCCGGAAGTGCCAAGGTCCCGTCCGGGACCGCCACCAGGCTGTAGCTGCCCGCGCTGCTCTGTTGCAGCTGCAGGCCCGTGCCGCGCAGGGCGGCTTGCAGGGCGCCGAGACCGTCGTATTGGCCACTGACCGGGGCCGAGGTGCGGCCACTGACCAGCGCCGGGTCGATGGCCAGGGCGATGCCGGCCTGGCTGGCGATCTGGTTGAGGGTGGTGGCCAGTGGTGCACTCGGCAGGTTGTAGGCGCGCGGAGCAGACTGCTCGGCGGCGGACAGGGCAGGGCTGGCCAACGGCGCGGCCACGGCGATGGCCAGGGCCATCAGGCTGGGGCGCAGGATACGATCAACGGCACGGGACATGCGGCGGTTCCTCGACGGGTAAGTGCTTGCTGCTTCCTTGCCGAGCGAGATTTGAAAAGTGACAGGACGAATCTGAAAAATGTTGAGAATTATTTGAGATCTAAGCTGAGGCATGATTTGTCGGGCAACTGTGGGAGCGGCCTTGTGTCGCGATGGGCTGCCTAGCAGCCCCAGGGTTTCAGCAGTGCTGCAGAGATTGCTGGGGCCGCTATGCGGCCCTTTCGCGACACAAGGCCGCTCCCACAGTGCCCGCGTAAGCCTTGCCGGTTACTTGGGAACGACGTTGACCCACCACTGGGTATGCCGCTCGATCTTCACCGGCAATGCCGGCACCAGCGATGCCAGTGCCAGGTCGGTGTCGGTCAGCGGGAAGCTGCCGGTCACGCGCAGGTCGGCGACCTTCTCGTCTACGCCGAGGTAACCGCTGCGGTACTGGCCAAGCGCGGCCAGCAGGTCGCCCAGGGGCACGTTGTCCACCACCAGCATGCCGCGGGTCCAGGCGTCGGCACCGGCCGCTACTGTGCCGACCTGGCCGAGGCCGTTGGCGTTCATCAGCACCTGCTGGCCTTCGCGCAGCACCTGTTCGTCGCCGCTGTTAAGCGGCATGGCGGCGACCGACGCCTGCAGCACTTCCAGGCGTGTGCCGCTGCTTTCACGGCGAACCAGGAAGCGCGTACCCAAGGGGCGCAGGCGGCCATCGTCGGTGCGCACCAGCAGTGGGCGAGGGTCCTGGTGGCCGGTTTCGACCGAGATCTCGCCCTGGTGCAGCACGATTACCCGCTGCTCGCCTTGGTAGTCGATATCCACGGCGGTGTGGGTGTTCAGGCTTAGCAGTGTGCCGTCTTCCAGGCGCAGGGTTCGCAGCTCGCCGGTGGCGGTGCGCTGGTCGGCCAACCAGTAGCTGGGCGCCAGCGACGGTGCGCCAACCCAGGCCAGCAGCGAACCCAGCAGGAACATGCCGGCCAGCCCGCTGCCGACCTTGCCGATGCGCCGGCGCAGGCTGACGCGTGATTGCAGCAGGGCCTGGCGTGCCGGGCCGGCCGCCGCGTTGACGCGCTGGTCCATCGCGCCGAGCTGGCGCCAGGCACGCGCGTGTTCTTCGCTGGCGGCATGCCAGCGCATGAATTCATTGCGCTCATCAGGCGTGCCGCTGGCGTCGCCGAGGCTGAGTTTCCAGGCGATTGCGGCTTCCAGTACCCGGGACGAAACCGGTGCGTTGCTCACGTTGGCTCCCCATACAAGGCCACGTAGCACTGGCGCATACCTTGGGCGATGTACTGGCGCACCCGCGACACTGAAACGCCCAGGCGCTCGGCGATTTCGGCATGGCCCATGCCGTCCAGGCGGTTGTGCAGGAAGGCCGCGCGGGCCTTGCTCGACAGCTTGCCCAGCAGGCGGTCGATGGCTTTGAGGTCTTCGAGGATCAGGTGCTGCACTTCCGGCGAGGGGTGTTCGGCTTCCGGGATCAGTGCCAGCTCGGCCAGGTAGGCCTGTTCCAGCGCGGCGCGACGGAAGTGGTCGAACAACAGCCCCTTGGCCACGGCGGCGAGAAAGGCGCGGGGTTCGCGGGGCGTGTCCAGCTGCTCACGGCCGAGCAGGCGCACGAAGGTGTCCTGGCTCAGGTCTTCGGCACGTTGGCGGCAGGCCATGCTGCGTTGCAGCCAGGCGAGCAGCCAGCCGCGATGGTCGCGGTACAGCGCACCGACCAGATCGGCGTGTGGGCTCTGTGCAGAAGACAAGCAGCGTCCCCCTGGAACGTATGCATTAACTAACGATAATTATTCGCGATTGTTGCAGAGGGGAGGGGGTGGGTGCAATGGACGCTTATCGGATTGCCAGTATTGGAGATGTGTTACCTGTGCTGGCCTCTTCGCGGGTAAAACCGCACCCCCAGGTTCGGGGCAGGCCGTGGGTATTGGGCGGAACCATGGGGAGCGGGTGTTACCGCCAAGAGGGCTGCAAGGCCAAATGC
>NZ_JBDJLK010000108.1:0-16128 GCF_039673335.1 Pseudomonas sp. TWI929 | reverse complement strand
ATACTGCTTGGGTTTTTAAGAAACCCTAAACTTGGCTCAGCAATCTCAAATGACTATGTGATTTCTCGCATGGCCACTTGTGATGCTGATAATCTTTTTGACTATCAGTCCATACTCACAAGCACCCACACGAATTGCTTGATTCAATTTGTTAAAGAGCGTTTGGTTAAGAGCTTTTCGTCTCAACCGAGGCGCGCATTCTACGCTTTCCTCAGAGCCTGTCAAGCGTTTATTTTGAAGTTTTTTGCGAGAAACTCGTTTAGCTTCAAACACTTGACTCGCTGCGATCTCTCGTAGCGGGAGGCGAATAATACAGCGTTTAAAACCGCTGTCAACCACCATTTCAACCGCTGCCGATCAAACGATCGAAGCACTTCCGATACTACCTGAATCGCTCAACTAATTGATTTACAAGAAGTTTTGCGCTTCGACTACGTCGGAAGTGGGGCGCATTATAAGGGGATTCGAGAGGGCGTCAACCTTTAATTTCAAGAAATTGAAATATAAGGGGAAAGGGCCGCTTCAGGGCTACCAGGTGCACACCACAACCCAGCCAAATACCCAAAAGCAAAAGCGGGGCGGCCTGACGGCCGCCCCGCTTTCCAATAAAACCCACCACCGCTAGAGCACACCAGCTCCGCGCAAGCGCTGCACCTCACCGGCAGCCAGCCCCAACACCTCTCCCAGCACTACCTCGGTATGCTCACCCAGCAGCGGCGGCGCCCGACGATACTCCACTGGCGTCTCCGACAACCGTATCGGGCTCGCCATCTGCGGCACGCTGCCCGCTAACGGATGCGGAATATTCACCGCCAGCCCACGCGCCAGTACCTGGGGGTCCTGGAACATCTGCGCCAGGTCATTGATAGGCCCACACGGCACCCCCGCAGCCTCCAGCTGGCTCACCCACTGTGCAGTGGTCTTGAACACTGTAGCCTGGCGGATCAATGGAATCAGCTCGGCCCGATTGGCCACACGCAGCTTATTAGTAGCAAAGCGCGGGTCGTCCGCCCATTGCGGCTGCCCAGCCACCTCTGCGAACTTACGGAACTGGCTGTCGTTGCCCACGGTAAGGATGAAGTCGCCATCCGCCGTCGGGAAATCCTGGTAAGGCACAATATTGGGATGCGCATTACCCAGCCGACGAGGCGCGGCCCCCGTGGTCAGGTAATTCATTGCCTGGTTCGCCAGGCAGGCCACCTGCACATCGAGCAACGCCATATCGATGTGCTGGCCAACCCCAGTCTGATCCCGGTGGGCGAGGGCGGCGAGCATGGCCACCGTAGAATACAGCCCGGTAAGAATGTCGGTAAGCGCCACACCCACCTTGACCGGCCCAGCACCTTCCTCACCCTCCGGGCGACCGGTCAGGCTCATCAGCCCACCCAGCCCCTGAATCATGAAGTCATAACCGGCGCGCTTGGCATATGGCCCGGTCTGGCCAAAGCCGGTGATGGAGCAATAGATAAGCCGCGGGTTGACCACCTTCAGGCTCTGGTAGTCCAGGCCATAGGCAGCCAACCCACCCACCTTGAAGTTCTCGATGACGATATCGCACTTCGCCGCCAGTTCACGCACCAGGCGCTGCCCCTCAGGCTGGGTGAAGTCGATGGTCACCGAGCGCTTGTTGCGGTTGGCCGACAGGTAGTAGGCCGCCTCGCTGGTGTTCTCGCCCTCGGCATCCTTGAGGAAGGGCGGCCCCCATGAGCGGGTATCGTCACCATTGCCAGGGCGCTCGACCTTGATCACGTCAGCGCCAAGGTCAGCGAGAATCTGGCCAGACCATGGGCCGGCCAGCACGCGCGAAAGGTCCAGCACCCGCAGATGTGATAGCGCGCCCATGGGCTGGCTCCTTATTAATAGAAGGCCTGGATACCGGTCTGCGCACGCCCCAGGATCAGTGCATGCACGTCATGGGTACCTTCATAGGTGTTGACCACCTCCAGGTTGACCAGGTGACGCGCCACGCCGAACTCGTCGGAGATGCCGTTGCCGCCCAGCATGTCACGCGCCATGCGGGCGATATCCAGCGCCTTGCCGCACGAGTTGCGCTTCATGATCGAGGTGATTTCCACCGCAGCCGTGCCTTCGTCCTTCATGCGCCCCAGGCGCAGGCAGCCCTGCAGCGCCAGGGTGATTTCGGTCTGCATGTCGGCCAGTTTTTTCTGAATAAGCTGGTTGGCGGCCAATGGGCGGCCGAACTGCTGGCGGTCCAGGGTGTATTGGCGCGCGGTGTGCCAGCAGGCTTCGGCGGCGCCCAGCGCACCCCAGGAGATGCCATAGCGGGCCGAGTTAAGGCAGGTGAACGGGCCTTTGAGGCCACGCACGTCCGGGAAGATGTTTTCTTCTGGCACGAACACATTGTCCATGACGATTTCGCCGGTGATCGAGGCACGCAGGCCAACCTTGCCATGGATCGCCGGGGCACTGAGGCCCTGCCAGCCTTTCTCCAGGACGAAGCCACGGATATCACCCGCATCATCCTTGGCCCAGACCACGAACACATCAGCAATCGGGCTGTTGGTGATCCACATCTTGCTGCCGCTCAGGCGATAACCGCCGTCGACCTTTTTGGCCCGGGTGATCATCGAGCCCGGGTCGGAGCCGTGGTTGGGCTCGGTGAGGCCGAAGCAACCGATCCACTCACCACTGGCCAGCTTGGGCAGATACTTCTGCTTTTGTGCCTCAGTGCCAAATTCGTTGATCGGCACCATCACCAGGGACGACTGCACGCTCATCATCGAGCGGTAACCCGAGTCGATACGCTCCACCTCGCGAGCGATCAGGCCGTAGCACACGTAGTTCAGGCCGCTGCCACCGTACTGCTCGGGGATCGTTGCACCCAGCAGGCCGACGTTACCCATCTCACGGAAGATCGCCGGGTCGGTCTGCTCGTGGCGGAAGGCCTCGAGCACACGCGGGGCCAGCTTGTCCTGGGCGAACTGATAAGCGCTGTCACGCACCATGCGCTCTTCTTCAGTGAGCTGCTGATCCAGCAGCAGCGGGTCGATCCAGTTGAAGCTTGCTTTACCGGCCATGAGCGAAATCCTCGAAATAGGGGGCAGTTTCTTGTGCCTTTGAGCCTAGGCCTGATCGGCCGTCACTACAAACGAGGATTGCGCACCAATTAGTGATAATTTGTCACTTCGTAAATCGGCAAAACGCCATATTGACAGCCTTACAAGTGAGGTTGACGTACATGCGCCGCAAGATCCCTAGTACCGCCGCCCTGGTTTGCTTCGAGGCGGCGGCGCGCAACGAGAGCTTTACCAAGGCTGCCCAGGAACTCGCCCTGACTCAGGGTGCCGTTTGTCGGCAGATCGGTGGCCTGGAGGCTTTCCTTAATGTGGAGCTGTTCCGCCGTTCGCGTCGCGGCGTGAAGCTGACCGAGGCCGGCCTGTCCTATAGCCGCCAGGTGGCCGCCCAACTGGACGCCGTAGAACGCGATACCTTGTCGGTGATGCGCCAGCAGGGCGCCAATGTGATCGAGCTGGCGGTGGTGCCGACTTTCGGCACCCAATGGCTGCTACCGCGGCTCAAGGACTTCCAGCAACGCCACCCGGAAGTCACGGTCAACCTCACCAACCGTACCCGGCCATTCCTGTTTGCCGACACCACCTTCGATGCCGCTATCTATTTCGGTGATGCCGACTGGTCCGGAACCCAGTCGCACCGGCTGATGGGGGAAAACCCGGTGCCGGTATGCAGCCCGGCGCTGCTGGACGGGCAGGGCATGCTTGAGGCTCACGACATCGCACAACTGCCACTGCTGCAACAGAGCACACGCCCTTATGCCTGGCGGCAATGGTTTGGCAGCGCGGGCTTGAATGTGGAGCGCGACATGACAGGCCCGCGCTATGAACTATTCTCGATGCTCGCCCAGGCGGCCATGCACGAAATGGGCATCGCCCTGATACCGCCATTCCTGATTCAGCGCGAGTTGCAGGAGGGTAGGCTGGTGGTCGCTAACAGGCATGCCCTGAGCAGTGACAAGGCCTACTATCTGATGATTCCGGAGCGTAAGGTGGAGTCCGCTTCGCTGCGTGCCTTCCGCGACTGGCTGGTGAGCCAAGCACAGGCGTACACGGCAAAAGCGTGAGCGAGTGCGACAAATTGACTCCGTAGTCAATTATTTTGAACACCTACAGATATATGTATTTGTCGCATCTAAGAAAACTGTTGCACAAGCACAAAAATACCCTTTAACCCTGCTTAACACGCGGCTTTGCGGGCTATTTTGCGACATTCACCAAGCCGTAAGCGAATTGACCGCAAATATTTTCATTTTTTCTCCTAATCTGCCAATAGCCTATGTTTGACGGGCTGCAACCTTACTGCTGCGACAAGCGGTCACAGGGTGACTTGTAGTTTTGACTTCGTTTCGCTCCAGAACCGGTTGAAGGCCCCTGGGTTCGTCTGCAAAATGCTTCGCCCGCCCTGGATTCGGCGGGTTGGCGCTCCACAGCCGCCCCAGCGCACCATCCGAAGTGTGCTGGCTTTTACAAAGACAAAAGGTCACCGCAGGAGAAATAGTCGTGCACATTGGTGTTCCTCTCGAGACGCAGACCGGTGAGACAAGGGTCGCTGCGACCCCGGAAACCATCAAGAAACTGATTGGCCAGGGCCATCAGGTCACCGTCCAACGGGGGGCAGGGCTCAACGCCAGCATTCCGGACAGTGCCTATGAGGCCGTGGGTGCTTCCCTGGGGAGCGCAGCCGATGCCTACGGCGCCCAATTGGTCCTCAAAGTGGTCGCTCCCAACGACCAGGAACTGGCCCTGATCAACAGTGGCAGCCTCCTGGTGGGCATGCTCAACCCCTTCAACAGCGAGCTGATTGGCAAGATGGCCGAGCGCGGCATTACCGCCTTTGCCCTGGAAGCCGCGCCTCGCACATCAAGGGCCCAGAGCCTGGACGTGCTGTCGTCGCAGGCCAACATCGCCGGTTACAAGGCCGTGTTGCTCGCTGCCCACCACTACCCACGCTTCATGCCCATGCTGATGACCGCGGCCGGCACGGTAAAGGCCGCGCGGGTGCTGATCCTGGGGGCGGGCGTTGCCGGCCTGCAGGCCATCGCCACGGCCAAGCGCCTGGGTGCGGTAATCGAGGCATCCGACGTTCGCCCGGCCGTGAAGGAGCAGATCGAGTCGCTGGGCGCCAAGTTCATCGACGTGCCCTACGAGACCGATGAGGAACGCGAGTGCGCCGAAGGCGTCGGCGGCTATGCCCGCCCAATGCCGGCCAGCTGGATGCAACGCCAGGCCCAGGCCGTGCATGAGCGTGCCAAGCAGGCGGATATCGTCATCACCACCGCGCTGATTCCCGGGCGCAAGGCGCCGACCCTGCTCAGCGCCGGAACCGTCGCACAGATGAAGCCTGGCTCGGTGGTTATCGACCTTGCAGCAGCCCAGGGCGGCAACTGCCCACTGACCGTGGCCGACCAGGTGGTGCAGGAGAACGGTGTGATCATCGTCGGCCCTACCAACCTGCCGGCCCAGGTGGGTGCCGATGCCTCGGCGCTGTATGCACGCAACCTGCTGGACTTCATGAAGCTGCTGTTCGACAAGGACGGCGCGCTGGTCATCAACCTCGAAGACGACATCGTCGCGGCCTGCCTGATGTGCCGTGATGGTCAGGTCGTCCGCAAGAACGGCTAAGGAGCACGACAATGGAAGACATGCTGATTTCCCATGGCATCTACAACCTGATCATCTTCGTGCTGGCCATCTATGTGGGCTACCACGTGGTGTGGAACGTTACCCCGGCGCTGCACACGCCGCTGATGGCCGTAACCAACGCCATCTCCGCCATCGTCATCGTCGGTGCCATGCTGGCTGCCGCGCTGACCGTGACCCCGGCCGGCAAGCTGATGGGCACCCTCGCCGTGGCCCTGGCCGCAGTCAATGTGTTCGGTGGCTTCCTGGTCACCCGCCGCATGCTTGAGATGTTCAAGAAGAAAACCAAGAACGAGGCGCAGAAGTAAGCATGAGCATGAATCTGGTAACGCTCCTCTACCTCGTCGCCTCGGTGTGCTTCATCCAGGCGCTCAAGGGCCTGTCGCACCCGACTACCTCGCGGCGCGGCAACCTGTTCGGCATGATCGGCATGGGCCTGGCCATCCTCACCACGGTTGGCCTCATCTACAAGCTCGGAGCTGAGCTGGCGACTGCCGGCATCGGCTACGTCATCGTCGGCCTGTTGGTCGGCGGTACCGCCGGCTCGATCATGGCCAAGCGCGTCGAGATGACCAAGATGCCCGAGCTGGTCGCCTTCATGCACAGCATGATCGGCCTGGCCGCGGTATTCATCGCCATCGCCGCTGTACTTGAGCCACAGTCGATGGGCATCGTTGCCGCCATCAGCGACCCGATCCCCACCGGCAACCGCCTGGAGCTGTTCCTTGGCGCAGCCATCGGTGCCATTACCTTCTCCGGTTCGGTAATCGCCTTCGGCAAGCTGTCGGGCAAGTACAAGTTCCGCCTGTTCCAGGGCGCACCGGTACAGTTCGCCGGCCAGCACAAGCTGAACCTGATCCTCGGCCTGACCACCATCGCCCTGGGCCTGCTGTTCACCTTCACCGGCCATTACAGTGCCTTCACCCTGATGCTGGTTCTGGCCTTCATCATGGGCGTGCTGATCATTATTCCGATCGGCGGCGCCGACATGCCGGTGGTGGTGTCGATGCTCAACAGCTACTCGGGCTGGGCAGCGGCCGGTATCGGCTTCTCGCTGAACAACTCGATGCTGATCATCGCAGGCTCGCTGGTAGGTTCGTCCGGTGCCATCCTCTCGTACATCATGTGCAAGGCGATGAACCGTTCGTTCTTCAACGTTATCCTCGGCGGCTTTGGTGGCGATACCGATGCCGGCGCAGCGCAAGGCTCGCAAGAGCAACGCCCGGTGAAGTCGGGCTCGGCCGACGATGCAACCTTCCTGCTGAGCAATGCCGACAGCGTGATCATCGTCCCGGGCTACGGCCTGGCGGTAGCCCGCGCCCAGCATGCGCTGAAGGAGCTGACCGAGAAGCTGACCCACAACGGCGTGACCGTGAGGTATGCGATCCACCCGGTTGCGGGGCGTATGCCTGGGCACATGAACGTGCTGCTGGCCGAGGCCGAAGTGCCTTACGACCAGGTGTTCGAGATGGAAGACATCAACGCCGAGTTCGGCCAGGCCGACGTGGTACTGGTGCTGGGCGCCAACGACGTGGTCAACCCGGCGGCGAAGAACGATCCCAAGTCGCCTATCGCCGGCATGCCGATCCTCGAAGCGTTCAAGGCCAAGACCATCATCGTCAACAAACGCTCCATGGCCAGCGGCTATGCCGGCCTGGACAACGAACTGTTCTACCTGGACAAGACCATGATGGTGTTCGGCGACGCCAAGAAGGTAATCGAAGACATGGTCAAGGCGGTGGAGTGAAACCTGCCGTTGCAAACCAGCTGATATAAAGGAAGCCCCGGTCAGAATCTGCCGGGGCTTTTCTTTTATTGATCCGGATCAACGGCTCTACTTCAGGGCTTCTCATACGACCATGGTCGTGGGACGGCAATGGGCGAAATCTCTAGACTGCGCTGCAGTAGTTTCAGTAGCCCGAGATAACAATCCATGTACCGTGATCGTATCCGCTTGTCCTCCCTGCACAGCAAGGTAATGAGTGCGGCTGATGCCGCTGGTCTGATCGAGGACGGCATGACCGTCGGCATGAGCGGCTTCACCCGCGCCGGCGAAGCCAAGGCCGTACCACATGCACTGGCCGAACGTGCCAAGCAGTCGCCACTGAAAATCAGCCTGATGACTGGCGCCAGCCTGGGCAACGACCTGGACAAGCAACTGACCGAGGCCGGCGTGCTGGCTCGCCGCATGCCGTTCCAGGTCGACAGCACCCTGCGCAAGGCCATCAACGACGGCCAGGTGATGTTCATTGACCAGCACCTGTCGGAAACCGTCGAGCAACTGCGCAACCAGCAGCTGAAGCTGCCAGACATCGCCGTCATCGAAGCGGTTGCCATCACCGAGCAAGGCCACATCGTGCCGACCACTTCGGTGGGCAACTCGGCCAGCTTCGCGATCTTCGCCAAGCAAGTGATTGTCGAGATCAACCTGTCGCACAACGCCAACCTCGAAGGCCTGCACGACATCTATATCCCGACTTACCGCCCGACCCGCACGCCTATCCCGCTGGTCAAGGTCGACGACCGTATCGGCAGCACCGCCATCCCGATCGACCCAGCCAAGATCGTCGGCATCGTCATCAGCGACCAGCCGGACTCGCCGTCCACCGTACTGCCGCCGGATGACGAAACCCAGGGCATCGCCGACCACCTGATCAACTTCCTCAAGCAGGAAGTTGAAGCTGGGCGCATGACCAACAAACTCGGCCCGCTGCAGGCTGGCATCGGCAGCATCGCCAACGCGGTGATGTGCGGCCTGATCGAGTCGCCGTTCGAAGACCTGACCATGTACTCCGAAGTACTTCAGGACTCCACCTTCGACCTCATCGACGCCGGCAAGCTGAGCTTCGCCTCGGGCAGCTCGATTACCCTGTCGACCCGCCGCAACGCCGACGTGTTCGGCAACCTGGAGCGTTACAAAGACAAGCTGGTGCTGCGCCCGCAAGAAATTTCCAACCACCCGGAAGTGGTGCGTCGCTTAGGCATCATCGGTATCAACACCGCACTGGAGTTCGATATCTACGGCAACGTCAACTCCACCCACGTTTGCGGCACCAAGATGATGAACGGCATTGGTGGCTCGGGTGACTTCGCCCGTAACGCCCACCTGGCAGTGTTCGTCACCAAGTCGATTGCCAAAGGTGGGGCGATTTCCAGCGTGGTGCCAATGGTCAGCCATGTCGACCATACCGAGCACGACGTGGACATCCTGGTCACCGAGCAAGGCCTGGCCGACCTGCGTGGCCTGGCACCGCGCGAGCGGGCGCGGGCGATCATCGACAACTGTGTGCACCCAGACTACCGCGCTGCGCTGAACGACTACTTCGATCGCGCCTGCCAGCGTGGCGGCCACACCCCACACATCCTGCGTGAAGCGCTGAGCTGGCACGAAAACCTGGAAGAAACCGGGCGCATGCTGGCTAGCTGATCCAGATGTGGCATGGAACAGCGGCCCTGCTTCCGCTGTTCCGGCCTCTTCGCGGGCTTGCCCGCTCCCACAGGCGATGTGCAACCCTCAAAGGGAGTGCTTTACCTGTGGGAGCGGGCCATAACAGTCAAATCCTTCTCTGAGAACACCTTGCGGCCAACAGCCAGAATAAACTGTACTACTGTACTGGTAATTTCACACATCCCCGCTTCACAAATCCCTTCCTCAAAGCCAAAACGCACCATTCAAGTGCAGACCAGTACAGTTACGCCTATTTCGAGTGCAACAGTAGGGTTACACAGTTAACTGAGCCATCGTCTTTCAACTGAACTGTATCTACTGTTATGGACGGCAGAGGAGGATCATTGGCATCAGTTAAATCACTACCTAATCCCGCCATAAGCGGAAGGATGAAACATCATGGAACGTACCCTCAGTTCCGGTCTGGTTTTTGAAAGCAACGCCCAGCAATCCAACGCTTCGCTGCCGCTGCGTGCTCTGTCCACCCTGCTGCTGTGGCAGCGCCGCATGGCCAGCCGCCGTCAACTGGCTCGCCTGGACGGCCGCCTGCTGGCTGACGCCGGTATCAGCGAGTCGCAGCGTTACGAAGAGCTGAGCAAGCCTTTCTGGCGCTAAGCTCCGGCTTGCCGGCTTCGGCCGGCACCGCGAATTCCCAAACCCGTTGCAGGTGACTGCAGCGGGTTTTTTGTTGCCCGAAAGGCGTGTTCCAGAGCGGTTGAGCCCACAGCAGTACAATTTCAACAAATCCAAAAACACACCATAACAGTTACTTGATACAGCACTCATTAACATCCAGATACAGCACTGCGTGATACGCTTTGCTAAACAGTCTGGTAGAACCAGTTGTTGAAAACGTACCGCGACGAGCCGTGCAAGCGTCCGATAAAGCAGAACCAACCTGACCCTACCCAGGAGTCCACGATCATGTCCCGTAAACACCTGATTGGCGCAGCCCTGCTGCTCGGCCTGGCCGGCACCGCCAACGCCACCAGTTTCGTTGTCACCACCGATACGGTAGTACGCGCCTTTGCCGCCTCCACCGACGCCACTTCCGACCTGACCTCGTCGTTCCGCGACGACAAGATCGTGCAGGCTGCTCGCGATGACGCTGCCAGCTTCGTCGGCACTCAAGGCGCTATCCGCGGTGCCCGACTGGAAAGCGCCTTCGTGCACATCCGTTCGAACATGCCGGCCCTGCAAGCCAGCGACGCACAGTTGGCACAGGCCATCCTGGCGCTCTGATCCACGCTAATGCAAAACAGGTGTGTTGGCTTCGGCCCTCGCACCTGGGGTAGCCTTTGCCGTCCATTTTCCAGCCTTCAAGAAAATTCATGCGCTATCTGTTGCCGTTGCTGTTCACCGCCGCTGGCATGGCCAGCGCCCATGCCATGGATACCACCACGCAAGGCCTGGTCATCACGGGCTATGCCACCAGCCAAGTCACCACCGCGCCCTTCGATCGCAAACTGGTCAGGCAGGCCCGCGACGATGCCGCCGCATTCGTCGCCAGCGATGGCCTGATCCGCGGTGCGCGCCTGGAAGCGGCACTCGACTCGCTGCGTCACAACTGCGCCCGGCACTCCGTCGGCGACCTTGAACTGGCAGAAGCAATTCTCGTCCAATAACTACACCTGACTCCCTGTATTTTTCGGAGATGCTCCATGCGTAAACCGCTGATTGCCGCTACCCTCGGCATGTTGCTGCTGGCCGACCTGGCCCAGGCACAGACCTTGGTGGCCACCAGCAACATCATCGTGCGTGCCTTTGGCCGTTCGATTGACTTCACCTCTGACACCACCACCTCGATCCGCGATTCCAAGGTCGTGCGCGAAGCCCATGACGACGCCGCCAGCTTCGTTGCCAGCAATGGCGATATCCGTGGCGCGCAACTCGAAGCCGCTTTCAACACCCTGCGCGAGCGCGTACCTGAAGCGCGCGATGCCAGCGACCAGGTACTGGCCGAAGCCATCCTCGCGCTGTGAACCGTGTGCGTGCCTGGCTGTTCGGCTGCGCCCTGACGCTGCTGGGCACGCCCGCCCTGGCCGACCTGCAGCTGGAGCTGCAGGCGTCCAGCCTCGACTCTCAACAGGCCCAAGCCACCCAGGCCCTGCTCGACGAGGCGCTTGGCAAGCTGCCTCCACGTTTCAAGCAACAGCTGGACAGGCGTGTCACCGTCAGCTGGAGCAACAACATGCCTGCCGATGCCTATGGTCAGGCATCTCTGGTATCGACCCTGGAGCTCAACCGCCGCCTGCTGCCCAGTTTGGCTGATGGCAGTGCCGCCACCGAGCGTACCAACCGCCCCCATGGCACCGTGCGCGAAGAGCTGCTGGCCACCGTCCTGCACGAACTCACCCACATCTACGACCGCGCCCGGCTGTGGCCCAGTGCCGAAAGTGCGCTAATCGCCCGCTGCAAGCGCCGCCAGGGCACCTTGGGCAAGGTCGGCTTGCCCGAGGAGTGCCGTGGCCAGGCCGAGCGCCGCTTTACCCTCAGTGACGACCCACGCCTGCTCGACTTGGCCGGCTGGCAGCAATACGTAGGCCGGCGCGGCGAACGCGAACAGCAAAACGGCCAGTTCGTCCGCAGCCCCGACAGCTACGAACTGAGCAGCCCCAAGGAGTACATCGCGGTCAACATGGAGTACTTCCTCCTCGACCCGAGCTACGCGTGCCGTCGACCGGCACTCAATCAGTACCTGCGTGATCACTTTGGCTGGGCGCCACAACAGGACACCTGCGCCAAGGGCCTGCCGTTCCTGAATGCCGGCAGCGACTTCGGCCGCCAACCGCTGGGTGAGATCGACCCCGAACGGGTCTATGAGGTGGATTACCTGCTGGCCGAAGCCAACCAGAACCTGGCCAGCCGCTGGGGCCACAGCATGCTGCGCCTGGTGATCTGCAAACCTGGCCGGCCTCTCGGGCCGGACTGCCGCCTGGACCTCGACCAGAGCCTGGTGCTGTCGTACCGCGCCTTCGTCAACGACGTACAGCTGTCCAGCTGGGATGGCTTGGTCGGCGCCTATCCCTCGCGCTTGTTCGTGCTGCCGCTGGGCCAGGTTATCGACGAATACACCAAGACCGAATTGCGCAGCCTGGCCTCGGTGCCCCTGAAGCTTAACCGCGATGAGATCGAGAACCTGGTGCGCCAGGCTGCCGAGATGCACTGGAGTTACGACGGCAACTACTGGTTCCTGTCCAACAACTGTGCAGTGGAATCGTTGAAGTTGTTGCGCAGCGGCACCGCCAACCCGCGCCTGAATGATCTCGACAGCATCATGCCCAACGGCTTGCTGGCGGTGCTCAAGGGCAGGGGGCTGGCCGACACCAGCGTGCTCGACAACCCGCGCGAGGCGCTGCGCCTGGGCTACCGTTTCGACTCCTACCGCGACCGCTATCAGGCCATGTTCGACGTGCTGCGCAAGCAACTGCCAATCAAGCAGGCCCAGGTAGAAGATTGGCTGGCCCTGGATGCCGAACAACGCCGCCCCTGGTTCGCCAAGGCCGACCTGCGCACCAGCGCGGCCTTGCTACTGCTCGAACAGGCCAGCTTGCGCCGGCAACTGCTGCTGGCCCAGGACGAGGTCAAGCAGCGCTACCTGAATGCCGCAGCGCTTAAAGACGGCAGCATCAACAAGGCCGATGCCACCCTCAAGCAGATGCTCGCCAATAGTGGTTTCCTCAGCCGCCCGGCAGAGTTGCTCGATGCCAAGGGCTACGGGCTACCGCAGCCGGAGGAGCGCAAGCACCTGGAGCAGGAGAGTAGCGAGCGGCAGGCAAAGTTGTTGCGTTTGAGCACGAACCTGGACAAAGAGGTGAGGGCACTGCTGGAGCCGTCGCGGGCCAAGGAAATTGCCGCGGTTGAGGATAATGTGAAACAGATCGGTGAACATTTGCGGGCACTGCACAAGGCTGCGGGTGGCCTGCAGTTGTGATGTTTGCTGGGCCGGCCTCTTCGCGGGTAAACCCGCTCCCACAGGAGCTCCACAAGCGTTGTAGGAGCGGGTTTACCCGCAAAGGGGGCGGTGCAGGCAGCACAAGGCCTACAGCCTTTCCTCTATCTCCGAGGGCAAATCCTCATCCAGGTGCAGCCAAGGCAACCGGCTACCCACCCAGATATGCCGGTTGGCCCGCACCCGCTCCGGGTGGTCCAGCGTCGCCACCGTCACATCGACCGTTTCCGGGCTGTGCGTGGTCACCAGCGCCACATGCGCCCCGCAATGCCCACAGAAATAGCGGCTGCAACTGGCCGGTGCCACATAGCAACTCGGCTCACCCGCCAGCCACTGGAAGCCAGAGCGGGGCAGGGTGAGCCAGGTCACCACCAGCCCGCCGCTGACCCGCCGACAGATCGAACAATGGCAGTGGGCAATGTCCGTCAGGTCGCCCTCCAATCGATAACGCAAGGCGCCGCAATGGCAGCCACCTTCGGTTACATCCAGCATCACCTACCTCTCGTCGCCTTTACTTCAGCGAAAGCTGGCTGAAAGCTTGCCCTCATAGGATAGCCCCCACTACCGGCACAAGACCGGTCAGCCAGGGCACCCGGTAAATACCGCGCCCGGCCCAATCAACAACAACAATGGTGATTCTGATGTATTCCTGTGCCCGCCTTTCTGCAGTCCCCCTCCGCATGCTCCCTGCGCAGCGCCAAACGCGCTGATCCGCCCGAATCGACTTTCCTTTCGTAGCGCCACGCCTGGAGTATTGCCATGCTGACCTTCCTCGGCTTTGCCATGGTCATCACCTTCATGTACCTGATCATGACCAAGCGCCTGTCGGCCTTGATCGCGCTGATCCTGGTACCGATCCTGTTTGCCATGTTCGGTGGTTTTTCCGCCAAGATCGGCCCCATGATGCTCGAGGGCATCAGCAAGCTCGCGCCTACCGGCGTGATGCTGATGTTCGCCATTCTGTACTTCGCCCTGATGATCGACTCTGGCCTGTTCGACCCGGCCGTGCGTAAGATCCTCAAGCTGGTCAAGGGCGACCCGCTGAAAGTCTCGGTGGGTACCGCCGTACTCGCCCTGGTGGTCTCGCTCGATGGTGACGGCGCCACCACCTACATGATCTGCTGCGCCGCCATGCTGCCAATGTATAGCCGCCTGGGCATGAGCCCGCGGATCATGGCCGGCCTGATCATCCTCGCCGGCGGGGTGATGAACATGACCCCCTGGGGTGGCCCGACTGCCCGCGCCGCCAGCGCCCTGCACGTGGACCCGTCGGATATCTTCGTGCCGATGATCCCGGCCATGCTGTTCGGTGTGCTGGCGATCCTGGCCATTGCCTATATGTACGGCAAGCGCGAGCGTGCCCGCCTGGGCGAGTTGCACCTGCCTACCGACGACATCGACCACAGCGAAATCACCGTTTCGCAGTACCCGGACGCACGCCGACCCAAGCTGCTGTACTTCAACGGCGCCCTGACCGCCGCCCTGATGGTCGCGCTGATTGTTGGTGTGCTGCCATTGCCGGTGCTGTTCATGATCGCCTTCAGCATCGCCATGATCATCAACTACCCCTGCCTGCAGCAGCAGAAGGACCGCATCGCCGCTCACGCCGGCAGCGTGCTGGCGGTGACCGGGCTGATCTTCGCCGCCGGTATTTTCACCGGCATCCTGTCGGGCACCGGCATGGTCGACGCCATGTCCAAGAGCCTGCTGGCGGTCATCCCCGAAGCGCTGGGCCCTTACCTGGCGGTGATTACTGCAATCGTGAGCATGCCGTTCACCTTCTTCATGTCCAACGATGCGTTCTACTACGGCGTGCTGCCAGTGCTGGCCGAAGCCGCCAGCCACTACGGCATCAGCCCAGTGGAAATGGCCCGTGCGTCGATCGTCGGGCAACCGGTACACCTGCTCAGCCCCTTGGTACCTTCCACTTATCTGCTGGTGGCCCTGGCCGGCATCGAATTCGGCGACCATCAGCGCTTCACGCTCAAGTGGGCAGTACTGGTGTGCCTGTGCATAATGTTCGCCGCGCTGCTGATGGGCATTTTCCCGCTGTTCAGTAGTCTTTAACAAACACGTATTACCCTACCGCGACGCGCCCCAAGTTGGGGCGCGTCGCCTTTACCGTTCGAAGGAAAAAACATGGAATGGCTGACCAGCCCGGAAATCTGGGTTGCCTTTTTTACCCTTACCGCGCTTGAGATAGTCCTCGGGATCGACAACATCATCATGATCTCGATCCTGGTCAGCCGCATGCCCAAGCACATGCAGCCACGTACCCGGATCTTCGGCCTGGCCCTGGCCATGGTCACCCGTATCATGCTGCTGCTGTCGATCACCTGGGTCATGCGCCTTACCGCTGACCTGTTCGTGGTGTTCGGCCAAGGCATCTCCGGGCGCGACCTGATCCTGTTCTTCGGTGGCCTGTTCCTGCTGTGGAAAAGCTCGCAAGAGATCTACCACGGGCTGGAAGGTGAGGACGAGAACCCGGACGAGCCAAAAGGCGCGGGTGGCAAGTTCTTCTACACCATCATCCAGATCGCCATCATCGACATCGTGTTCTCGCTGGACTCGGTGATTACCGCAGTGGGCATGGTTTCCCACGTACCGGTGATGATCGCCGCCATCGTTGTTGCCGTGCTGGTGATGATGCTGTGCGCTGGCGCCATCAGCGAGTTCATCGACAAGCACCCATCGCTGAAGATGCTTGCGCTGTCGTTCCTGATCGTAGTCGGTACCGTGCTGATCGCCGAAGCTTTCGATGTGCATGTACCGAAAGGCTACGTCTACTTCGCCATGGCCTTCTCGCTGGCGGTGGAAGCGATCAACATCCGCATGCGTACTGCCTTGGCCCGCAAGGAAGGCAAAGAGCATGAGCCGGTGAAACTGCGCAAGGACATTCCGGGTCAATAAGATCGGGAAATGCAGGACAAAAGGGCCCTTCGCAGACTGTGTGAAAACACACTGATAGGCCCTAGACCAAACGCCCCGACTTGTTCGGGGCGTTTGTTTTTGTGCTAAAAAAAGGCTCTTCAGCCCATCAACTGCATCATTTT
>NZ_JBDJLK010000107.1:0-16520 GCF_039673335.1 Pseudomonas sp. TWI929 | reverse complement strand
AAAGTGACCCGCCGTAAGGGCGGAAAGGTGACTCAGCGCCACCTGCGCGAACGAATGTCTACTCGATGTGAATGCCCACATCCCGAAAGCCCGAAAGCCCGAAAGCCCAAAAGCCCAAAAGCCCAAAAGCTTAAGCGTCGGTCTCGATCTAGCGAAAACTCCATTTGCGATGGCGACGCTTACTCACCTTTTCGCCCTTACGGCGAGTCACTTTTTGTCAAACGCGACAAAAAGTAACCAAAAAACGCTGCGCTCCCGTCATCCGGCCCCTACGCTGCGCTCCGGGGTTCCCTCACTCCGGCCTTGCTCCCGGGAGGACCGCGCTGCAGGCCCCATCCATGGGGCCTCAGCGCTTGACGGGCATCCATGCCCGTCACCTCCCTCCGCAAGGCCTGCGTTCGGCCTCCTGAAGTCGCGAAGATCAAGATCAAAAGCCAGAGCAAAAGCCAGAGCAAAAGCAGGAGCAGGAGTCGGGGCAGAAGCTGGAATTTGCGTCGGGCCTCGGCCTTGATGCGGCGATAGCCGCCGCGCTATCAGCGCAATAGCGAACGGTGGTTGTTCTAAAACCTGCGAAAGAGGACAATTATCGGCTTCTCGTCACAACCAGCGACCTTGCATGGCCTTTCTTGCACTTGGTATCAACCATAAGACTGCCTCGGTAGACGTACGCGAGCGCGTGGCGTTTACCCCAGAGCAGCTGGTGGACGCCCTGCAGCAGCTCTGCCGACTGACGTCCAGCCGCGAAGCGGCGATCCTGTCGACTTGCAACCGCAGCGAGCTTTATATAGAGCAGGACCACCTGTCCGCCGATGCCGTGCTGCAATGGCTGGCCGACTATCACCGCCTCAGCCTCGACGAGCTGCGTGCCAGTGCCTACGTGCACGAAGAGCATGACGCCGTGAAACACATGATGCGGGTGGCCTCGGGCCTCGATTCGCTGGTGCTCGGCGAGCCGCAGATCCTCGGCCAGATGAAGTCCGCCTACGCCGTGGCGCGCGAGGCCGGCACCGTCGGCCCGTTGCTCGGGCGCCTGTTCCAGGCCACCTTCAGCGCCGCCAAGCAGGTACGCACCGACACTGCCATTGGCGAAAACCCGGTGTCGGTGGCATTTGCCGCGGTCAGCCTGGCCAAGCAGATCTTCAGCGACCTGGGCCGTAGCCAGGCCCTGCTGATCGGCGCTGGCGAAACCATCACCCTGGTCGCCCGCCACCTGCATGAGCAGGGCGTGCGTCGCATCGTCGTGGCCAACCGCACCCTGGAGCGCGCCAGCATCCTGGCCGAGCAGTTCGGCGCGCATGCCGTGCTGCTGGCCGACATCCCCCAGGAACTGGCCAACAGCGACATCGTCATCAGCTCTACCGCCAGTCAGCTGCCAATCCTTGGCAAGGGCGCGGTAGAGAGTGCGCTGAAGCAGCGCCGGCACAAGCCGATCTTCATGGTCGATATCGCCGTGCCGCGCGATATCGAGCCCGAAGTGGGCGAACTGGACGACGTCTACCTGTACACCGTCGATGACCTGCATGACGTGGTGGCAGAAAACCTCAAGAGCCGCCAAGGCGCGGCCCAGGCCGCCGAAGAACTGGTCTCGGTGGGTGCCGAAGACTTCATGCTGCGCCTGCGCGAGCTGGCTGCGGTGGACGTGCTCAAGGCCTATCGTCAGCAAAGCGAGCGCCTGCGCGACGAAGAACTGCAAAAGGCCCAGCGCTTGCTGGCCAACGGTGGCAACCCCGAGGACGTGCTGGCACAGCTAGCCCGGGGCCTGACCAACAAACTCCTGCATGCGCCTAGCGTGCAGCTGAAAAGGCTCTCGGCCGAGGGCCGCCTCGATGCGCTGGCCATGGCCCAGGAACTCTTTGCCCTCAACGAGGGCTCGACGGACAAATCCCCGCAATGAAAGCGTCGCTGCTGAACAAACTGGAAATCATCCAGGACCGCTTCGAAGAACTCACCGCGTTGCTCGGTGATGCCGAGGTCATCTCCGACCAGACACGCTTCCGTGCATACTCCCGCGAGTACGCCGAGGTCGAGCCGGTATACGCTGCCTATAAAGAGTGGCGCAAAGTTCAGGACGACCTTGAAGGTGCCCAGGCGCTGCTCAAGGACAGTGACCCGGATATGCGCGAAATGGCCGTGGAAGAAGTGCGTGAGGCCAAGGAGCAACTGCTGATGCTGGAGGCACAGCTGCAACGCATGCTGCTGCCCAAAGACCCCAACGACGGCCGCAACGTGTTCCTTGAAATCCGCGCTGGCACCGGTGGCGACGAGGCGGCGATCTTCTCCGGCGACCTGTTCCGCATGTATTCGCGCTACGCCGAAAAACGCGGCTGGCGCCTGGAGATATTGTCCGAGAACGAAGGCGAGCACGGCGGCTACAAGGAAATCATCGCCCGCGTCGAGGGCGACAGCGTGTACGGCAAGCTCAAGTTCGAGTCTGGCGCACACCGGGTACAGCGCGTGCCCGAGACCGAATCCCAGGGCCGCATCCACACTTCTGCGTGCACCGTGGCGGTGCTGCCCGAGCCAGACGAACAAGCGGCCATCGAGATCAACCCGGCCGACTTGCGCGTGGACACCTACCGCGCTTCCGGCGCCGGCGGCCAGCACGTCAACAAGACCGACTCGGCAATCCGCATTACCCACTTGCCCACCGGAATTGTGGTTGAGTGCCAGGAAGAGCGCTCGCAGCACAAGAACCGTGCTCGCGCCATGTCCTGGCTGTCGGCCAAGCTCAACGACATGCAGACCAGCGCCGCGCAAAACGCCATTGCCAGCGAGCGCAAGCTGCTGGTGGGCTCTGGCGACCGTTCCGAGCGTATCCGCACGTATAATTATCCACAGGGCCGGGTGACCGACCACCGTATCAACCTGACCCTGTATTCGCTGGACGACATCCTCGCCGGCGGCGTGGAGGCGGTGATCGAGCCGCTGCTGGCCGAGTACCAGGCCGATCAACTGGCCGCCCTGGGGGACTGATGACCATCATTGCCAGCTTGCTGCGCAACGCGCAGCTGCCTGAATCGCCCACCGAGCGGCTGGATGCCGAGTTGCTGTTGGCTGCTGCCATCGGCAAGTCGCGCAGCTACCTGCACACCTGGCCCGAGCGTATTGTCAGCAGCGAAGATGCCGAGACCTATGCCGGCTACCTGCAGCGCCGCCGCGGTGGCGAGCCGGTTGCCTACATCCTGGGGCAGCAGGGCTTCTGGAAGATCGACCTGGAGGTGGCGCCGCACACCCTGATCCCACGGCCGGATACCGAGCTGCTGGTCGAAGCCGCCCTCGAATTGCAACCCGCCACCCCGGCCAAGGTCCTCGACCTGGGCACCGGCACGGGTGCTATCGCGCTGGCCCTGGCCAGTGAGCGCCCGGCCTGGCAGGTGACGGCGGTAGACCGGGTCGAGGAGGCCGCGGCCTTGGCCGAGCGCAACCGCCAACGCCTGGGCCTGGCCAACGCCCAGGTGCTGGTAAGCCACTGGTTCGACAGCCTGGCCGGCGAGCGTTTCCAGCTGATTGTCAGCAACCCGCCCTACATCGCCGCCGCAGACCCGCACCTGGTAGCCGGTGATGTGCGCTTCGAGCCCAGCAGTGCATTGGTGGCCGGTGCCGATGGCCTGGATGACCTGCGCGTAATCGCCACCCAGGCCCCCGCGCACCTGTTGCCGGGTGGCTGGTTGCTGTTGGAACATGGCTATGATCAGGCAGCGGCAGTACGCGCCTTGCTGGCTGAGCAAGGCTTTATCGAGGTGGCCAGCCGCACGGACCTGGGCGGCCATGAACGCATTACCCTGGGGCGTTTGCCATGCTGAGTGATCAGGAACTGCTGCGTTACAGCCGGCAGGTGCTGCTGGCCCAGATCGACATCGATGGCCAGCTGCGGCTCAAGCAGAGCAAGGCGCTGATCGTCGGGCTCGGTGGCCTTGGCTCGCCGGTTGCCTTGTACCTGGCCGCCGCTGGCGTGGGTGAGCTGCACCTGGCCGACTTCGACACCGTCGACCTGACCAACCTGCAACGCCAGGTGATCCACGACAGTGCCAGCGTCGGCATGAGCAAGGTCGACTCGGCTTTGCAGCGCTTGCAGGCGATCAACCCGGAAATCAGCCTGGTTGCCCATCGTCAGGCACTGGATGCGGACTCATTGGCAGCTGCCGTGGCAGCGGTTGACCTGGTGCTGGACTGTTCCGACAACTTCGGTACCCGCGAGGCGGTCAATGCCGCCTGTGTCGCCGCCGGCAAACCGCTGGTCAGCGGTGCGGCAATCCGCCTGGAAGGGCAGCTGTCGGTGTTCGACCCGCGGCGTGACTACAGCCCCTGCTACCACTGCCTGTACGGGCATGGCAGCGAAGCCGAACTGACTTGCAGCGAAGCTGGCGTGATTGGCCCGCTGGTGGGTTTGGTGGGCAGCCTGCAGGCGCTGGAGGCGATGAAGCTGCTGGCCGGCTTCGGCGAGCCGCTGGTTGGCCGCCTGCTGTTGATCGATGCTCTCGGCACCCGTATCCGCGAGCTGCGCGTCAAGCGCGACCCGGCTTGCGCGGTCTGTGGCAAGCATGATGGCTGAGCGCACGGCGCCGATAGGCGTAATGGACTCGGGAGTCGGTGGCTTGTCGGTGCTCGCCGAAATACAGCGCCTGCTGCCCAACGAGACGCTGCTGTATGTGGCCGATTGTGGCCACATACCCTACGGCGAGAAGTCGCCGGACTATATCCGTGAGCGTCTGCGGCGTATTGCTGCGTTCTTCCAGGAACAGGGCGCCAAGGCCATGGTGCTGGCCTGCAATACCGCCACGGTGGCAGCGGCGGCCGACTTGCGCGAGTTGTATCCAGACTGGCCGCTGGTGGGCATGGAGCCCGCGGTGAAGCCCGCGGCGGCGGCCACGCGCTCGGGCGTGGTCGGTGTGCTGGCCACCACCGGTACTCTGCAAAGCGCCAAATTCGCCGCTTTGCTCGACCGCTTCGCCAATGATGTGCAGGTAATTACCCGGCCCTGCCCGGGGCTGGTCGAGCTAATCGAAGCCGGTGACCTGGGCAGCCCGGCGCTGCGCCAGCTGCTGTCAGGCTACGTGCAGCCGCTGCTGGCTGCGGGCTGCGACACGCTGATCCTCGGTTGCACCCATTACCCCTTCCTGCGCCCGTTGCTGGCCGGCATGGTGCCGGCGGATGTGGCCATCATCGACACCGGCGCTGCAGTCGCGCGCCAACTGCAGCGGCTGCTGAGCGCGGGCGACCTGCTGGCTGAAGGGCCGGCCCGGGATGCGCGCTTCTGGACCAGTGCCGACCCGCAATCCTTCAGAAAAATCCTACCTTTGCTGTGGCATAAGTCCGACAGTGTGCAAAGCTTTTCACTGTGAAGAAAACGTGAAAAGCAGCTGAACTATCGTGCTGCCGCCGTTCTCTACCGCTTTGCCTGCCATGAGGCGGACACTAATAACAGCATCAGGAAGAAGGATGTATCTCATGAAGAAGCTGCTCGGCTTGGCGGCGGTTGCCGCCTTGACTTTGGGGCAAGCGATATCGGCGCAGGCGGCCGATGTTTCGTTTTCGGTGGGGCAGACCGGCGAATCGACCATGGTTTACCGGCTGGGGTTGCAATCGAATTGGGACGCGAGCTGGTGGCAGACCAGCGTCGGCCGCCTGACGGGCTACTGGGATGGGGCTTATACCTATTGGGATGGCGACCAGACTGCGAGCAACCACAGCTTGTCGTTTGCGCCGGTGTTCGTTTATGAGTTTGCCGGGCAATCGGTGAAACCCTACATCGAAGCGGGGATTGGGGTAGCTGCGTTCTCCAGTACCGAGCTGGAAGACAATGAGCTGGGCTCGGCATTCCAGTTCGAGGACCGCATCGGCTTTGGTCTGCGCTTTGCCGGCGGGCATGAAATCGGGGTGCGGGCGATTCACTATTCCAACGCGGGTATCAAACAACCCAACGATGGGATAGAGAGCTACAGCCTGCATTACCGCATGGCGCTTTGAGTCGCCTGCACCGGCCCTATCGCTGGCTTGCCGGCGATAGGGCCATGACAGGCAGCACATCAACTACTTGTGCGGCAACGGCCAAAGACTACCCAGGTCCAAGGTCTCCAGCACCAGCTCCGGCTGCCCCTGCGGCCACCTCTGCAGCAGCTCTTCTGCCGCGCTCTGCGCTGTCCATTCTTCCGGTATCGCCAGCGCCGTGGTCACAGGTGTCTTCAGTGACTGCGGCCCCACCACTGTCAGCGCTACCCCCTGGGCCTTCAGCGCCTGACGCTGCTCGCGCATCCATTGCGGCATGTTGTTCCATCCCGCTGTCACCTGCGTCGGCGCATACAGCTGCAACGCTGAATAACGGTTGAAAACCGCCATCACTTGCGGCGAGTCACCTTTTGCCAGCAAGGGCAGCGCACTGGCAAGGCACTGCTCGGCCGCCAACTGGTTGGTGTTGACGATCGCCTCGAACAGCTCACTGTCCGCTACATCGTCCGCCAGGTAATCACTGGTGCCGCCGTTGATGATCAGGCCGTCGAGCGCGCACCAGGCATGGCATATCTGTTGGCACGCGCTGGCGGCCTGCTGTTCTTCATGCAACTGCCAAGGCAGGCGCAACAGCTGGCTGCCATAGCGCGCGGCCAAGGCAGCCAAGGCCTCGCCATCCTTGCCGCTTGCGGCTACGCGGTGCCCGTGCTCGAGCAACCGTTCCACCAAGGCCAAGCCCAGCCCGTTGCCGGCACCTGTCACCCAGATACTGCGTGCGTTGTTCAAGTTGCTGCCCTCTGATCCTGCCGGTGCGGGAGGCCCTTGAAGGCCTCCAGTGCGCGCTGGCGACTGCTGCCGAGATCGACAATTGGACTGTGATAGAAATTATTAGCAAAAAGATCGGCCGACTTCACCGGTAAATGAATGGCTTTTTCATCCAGGCCCTGTAACTCCGGCAGCCAGTGACGAATGAAGTGCCCCCGCGGGTCGAAGCGCTGCGACTGCGAAACCGGGTTGAAGATACGAAAATAAGGCACGGCGTCGGTGCCGGTGGACGCGCTCCACTGCCAGCCTCCATTGTTGGCGGCCAAGTCGCCGTCTATCAGGTGGCGCATGAAATGCCGCTCGCCCTTGCGCCAGTCGATCAGCAGGTTCTTGCTGAGGAACATGGCCACAACCATGCGCAGGCGGTTGTGCATCCAGCCGGTGTGCAGCAGTTGGCGCATGGCGGCGTCAATGAGCGGGAAGCCGGTGCGGCCCTGCTCCCAGGCCTCGAGGTCGGCAGGTGCGTTGCGCCAGGGCAGGGCTTCGGTCTGGGCGCGGAAGGCGCGGTGCCGCGAGACCTGTGGATAACCGGTCAGGATGTGCTTGTAGAACTCGCGCCAGAGCAACTCGTTGATCCAGGTTTGCACGCCGCTGCTGCCACTGTCGAACTCGCCCCGGTTGCTGGCCAGGGCGCCATGCAGGCATTGGCGCGGCGAGATCACGCCTGCGGCCAGGTAGGCGGAGAGCTGGCTGGTGCCGGGTTTGGCAGGCAGGTCGCGCAGTTGCTGGTAGTCGTCGATGGTTTCGTCGAGAAAGCGTGACAGCCGCCCTTGCGCTTCGGCTTCACCGGCGGGCCAGTGCTCGCGCAGGGCGCGCGTGGTTTTTTCGAACCCGTCCACGTGCTGGGGAATCGGGTCACTGTTGATCTGCAGCGGTGCCTGGCGCTGTACCCGGTGGGCCAAGGCAGGCAGGCTGCGGTGCAGGTGCTCCAGGCAACTCTTCTTGAACTGGCTGAAGACCTGGAAGTAGTCGCCGCTGCGGGTGAGGATGGTACCGGGGCGGAACAGCAACTGGTCGAGGTGGCCACGAGCCTGGATGGATGCCTTTTCCAGTAGCACCCGGGTGGCATCGTCGCGGCGCTGTTCGTTGAGGCCGTACTCCTCATTCCAGTGCACGCTTTGCACCTGATGTTGGCGGCATACGTCGAGCACTGCCTGTGGTGCCTGGTCCCAAGTGTCGATGCTGCGAATCAGCAGGGGGATGTTCAGGCGCTCCAGTGACTGGCGCAGGTCATGCAGGTTGCGCAGCCAGAAGTCGACTTTGCAGGCGGCGTCATCATGGGCCTGCCACTGCCCGGGGCTGGCCAGCCACAGGGCGATGGTCGGGCCGCGTTCGGTGGCAGCGCTGAGCGCGGTGTTGTCATCGATGCGCAGGTCGCTGCGCAGCCAGGTCAGGTGCATGGGGCATTCATCTCGGCAGGCTGGCGGTCATGGGCTTGAAGCAAGCGCAATGCCGCTTGCGGGGTATCGAACAAGAAAAGATCGGGCAGCGTGCAAGCCTTCAAGCGGGCTTCATGCAGGGCAACCATGCTGCCGCCCAGCAGCTTTGTGCCCGGCAAACCTTGCAGGGAGCGCAGCAGCGCCTTGTCGTCGATGCGTGCCCCTAGGTGAAGCAGCACAGCGCGGGGCTTGAGCGCGTTGACGGCGTTATGCAGCTGCGGGCCGGCAACCGGGTGCTCCAGCACTTCAACCGGCAAGCCGTTGCTGGTGAACAGCCAGGCGCACAACCACAGCCCGGGGCTGAAGCTGCGCTCGCCGTCCTCTACCAGTAGCACGGCCGGGCCCTGCAGCAACTGGTTGTCGTGGTACACGCGGGCACCGAGCTTGCTGCGCAGCCAGCTGTGGAAAAACACCTGTTCCAGCCGCGCATTGAAGTAGCTGCGCCAGCGCAGGTCGAGCAGGTCGAGCAGTGGCAGCAGCAATTGCTCGCACAGGGTGACGGCCGGGTACAGGGCCATGGCCTGGTTGAGCTGCTGGTCGAGGGCGCGCTGCGACAGGTTGGCGATGGCCTCGACCAGCTGGAGTTGCCTGGCTTGCCAGTCGCCTTTGGGCGGTGTGCTGGTTGGTTTATCGAGCAGCTCGCGCACTTGGCCGACCGATGCGCCACGCTGCAACCAGGCCAGGATCGCCTCGACCCGCTCCACCTGCGCAAGCGGATACAGGCGATGCCCCTTTGCGGTGCGCTGGGGCTTGAGCAAGCCATAGCGGCGCTCCCAGGCGCGCAGGGTGACCGGGTTTACGCCAGTGCGGCGGGCCAGTTCACCGATGGGCAGCAATGCCTCAGACTGCATTGCGCAGGCCCAAGCTTTCGGGGTGCGGCTGCAGGTAGGCCTGCTGCAACAGATACGGGTCAGGGTGCTTGCGCAAATGGTGCTTGAGCAGGGTCAGCGGCACTACCAGTGGCACCACGCCTTGCTGATATTGGCCGATAACGGCCTGTAGCTCGGCTTTGTCCTGTTGCGTGAGGGCCTCCTTGAAATAGCCGCTGAGGTGCTGCAGCACGTTGCAGTGGGTGCCGCGGCTGGCACAGCGGCGCAGGGCCTGCATGAGCTGGCTGAAGTAGAGCGGGCCGATGCTTTGTGGGGCGTCGTCCTTGCTCATGCTACCGAGCAGGCGCCCCAGGGTGCGGTAGGCCTGAGGGTTGTTGGCCATCAGCAGGTATTTGTAGCGCGAGTGGAAACGCACCAGGGCGCCACGGCTCAGGCCCTCGGCTAGCAGGCGCTGCCAGTCGGCGTAGGCGTACACGCGGCTGATGAAGTTTTCCCGCAGCACGGGGTCATGCAAGCGACCTTCCTCTTCAACCGGCAGGTCCGGGCGCAGCGCGCAGAAGGCCTGGGCATAAACACCGCGCCCACCGTGGAGCGAGGGGTGGCCATTGTCCTGGTAAACCTTGACCCGCTCCAGGCCGCAGGAGGGTGACTTCTGCATGAAGATGTAGCCGCAGATGCCGTCGAGTTCGGCAGCCATCTGCTCGCCATAGCTGCGCAGTGGGCCGGTCAGGTCCATGCCTGGGTTACGGGTGCCAACCACTTCCGGTTGTTCGGGGTTGCCGACCAGGCGAATCGGGTCGCGCGGTACGCCCAGGCCGATGGCCACCTCCGGGCACACCGGCAACCAGTCGAAGTGTTCTTCCAGTTGTGTACGGCACAGGTCAGAGGCCTTGTGGCCGCCGTTGTAGCGCACGCTATGCCCGGTCAGGCAGGCGCTGATGGCAATACGCGGCTTGCTATGGGCGGTAGGGTCGTGCATGGCTGCCTCCGGTAAACCTGTACGTGACTCTTAACTTGTACAGGTTTATTCCAGCACAGCCCTGAAGTTATGCAAACCGTTTTTTTTGTATAGCTCTACATCACTCGAGGTGTTCAAGCAGTCGTCGCGCGGCTTCCTGGCCGCTTAGCCAGGCGCCCTCGACGCGCCCGGACAGACACCAGTCGCCACAGGCGTACAGGCCCTGGTCGGCGTCGGCCAGCGCGCCCCATTCATGGTTGCTGCTGGGGCGAGCGTACAGCCAGCGGTGGGCCAGGGCGAAGGTGGGTGCAGGCACCACGCAGCCGACCAGCTCGGCGAATTCGCCCCACAGCTGTTCGATCACTTCTTCCTTGGACAGGTCGATGTGCTGCCGGCTCCAGTCCGACGTGGCGTGCAGTACCCAGGTATCGAGTTGCTCGTCACGGCCGGGTTTGCTGCGGTTGCGGGCCAGCCAGTCGAGCGGGTTGTCCTGTACGAAGCAGCCTTGCATCGGCGTGTCCAGTGGTGCCTGGAAGGCCAGGGCGACGGCCCAGGTGGGCTCCATCTGCACACCCGCGGCCACGGCAGCCAGCTTCGGGGTAGAGGCCAGCAGTGGCGTGGCCTGCGGTGCCGGTACGGCGATCACCACGCGGCTGTAGGGGCCGTGGCTGCAGCCTTCGGTGTCTTGCAGGTGCCAGTACTGCTTGCCGCGGAACACCTCGGCGATGCGGCAGCCGAAGTTCACCGTTACGTCCTTGAGCAGGCCGCGAGTGATGGCGCTCATGCGTGGCACGCCCACCCAGCGCGTCTGCTCGTCGGGGGAGGGGCTGAGTTCGCCATCGCGGTAGTTGTACAGCTGCGGTTTCCATTGCTCGGCCCAACCAGCGGCAACCCATTGCTGCACCTGCTCGACGAAGCGCCGGTCCCGGGCGGTGAAGTACTGGGCACCGAGGTCGAGTGCGCCGGCCTCGCTGCGCTTGCTGGCCATGCGCCCGCCACTGCCATGGCCTTTGTCGAACAAATGCACGGATTGCCCGGCCTTCTGCAAGGCCTGGGCGGCTGACAGGCCGGCGATACCGGCCCCGATGATGGCAATAGGTACTGTCATGATGGCCTCTTCAAACCTTGCTGTGAGCAGACTACGCTGTCAGGCAAACCTGTACAATGCACAACATTTGTATAAGGTTATTCCGCTTTGGCGGGCAGGTTGGCCTATGTTTATCCGAGAGCGTCGGGTCAAAAAAGTGCCTTGATGTTAAAAATAGACCACCGCCGCATTCTGCGAGGACACAGCCATGCATATATTGCTGACAGGCGGCACCGGGTTGATTGGCAAACACCTGTGCCAGTACTGGCTCGGCCAGGGTCATCGGCTGACGGTGTGGAGCCGCAGGCCTGAGCAGGTGCCGAAAATCTGCGGTACTGGCGTGCGTGGTATCGCCCGCCTGGAGCAGCTGGAGGCCGATGATCAGCTCGACGCAGTGGTAAACCTGGCCGGCGCGCCGATTGCCGACAGGCCCTGGACCGCCGCCCGGCGCAACCTGCTGTGGGCCAGCCGCGTCACCCTCACCGAGCAGTTGCTGACCTGGCTGGGCACGCGTGAGCAGCGCCCGGAAGTGTTGATTTCCGGCTCTGCGGTGGGCTGGTACGGGGACGGCGGCGAACGCGAACTGACCGAGGCCTCGCCGCCGGTGCGCGAAGATTTCGCCAGCCAGCTGTGCATTGCCTGGGAAGAGACGGCCCAGCGTTCCCAGGCCCAGGGCATCCGTGTGGTGTTGGTGCGCACCGGCTTGGTACTGGCCAGTGATGGCGGCTTTTTGTCGCGCCTGCGCGTGCCCTTCAAACTGGGGCTGGGTGGGCCCTTGGGTGACGGCAGGCAGTGGATGCCCTGGGTCCATATAGACGACCAGGTTGCCCTGATTGATTTTCTCTTGCAGCACAAGGATGCCAGCGGTCCTTATAATGCCTGCGCCCCGGAGCCGGTGCGTAACCGCGAGTTCGCCAGGCGCCTGGGCCGCGCCTTGCACCGGCCGGCGCTGCTGCCGGTGCCTGCCCTGGTGCTCAAGGCGGGCTTGGGCGAACTGTCTACCTTGCTGCTTGGCGGCCAGCGGGCACGCCCGGTACGCTTGCTGGCGGCAGGCTTCACCTTCCGCTTCAACGATCTGCAATCGGCCCTGGACAACTTGTCCAGCCGCCTCTGACATAGGACGCTGCATGACCGATCACGCCCTGCTGCTGGTCAACCTAGGTTCCCCGGCCTCCACCTCGGTGGCCGATGTGCGCCGCTACCTCAACCAGTTCCTCATGGACCCGTACGTGATCGACCTGCCCTGGCCAGTGCGGCGCTTGCTGGTGTCGCTGATCCTGGTCAAGCGCCCGGAGCAGTCGGCGCATGCCTATGGCTCGATCTGGTGGGAGGAGGGCTCGCCGCTGGTGGTGCTGACCCGTCGCCTGCAGGCGGCGATGGTCGCGCACTGGCCCCATGGCCCGGTGGAAATTGCCATGCGCTACGGTCAGCCGGCCTTGCCCGAGGTGCTGGAGCGCCTGGCAGCTCAAGGTGTGCGCAAGGTGACCTTGGCGCCGCTTTATCCACAGTTTGCCGACAGCACGGTGACCACCGTGGTGGAGCTGGCAAGGCAGACAGTCAGCGAACGCCAGTTGCCGTTGCAGATGCGCGTGCTGCAGCCGTTCTACGAGCACCCGGACTATATCGAGGCACTGACGGCCAGCGCCAAGCCGTACCTGGAACAAGATTACGACCACTTGCTGCTGAGCTTCCATGGGTTGCCGGAACGGCACCTGAAGAAACTGGACCCGACTGGCAAGCATGACTTCCAGGCGGCCGACTGCTGCAAGGATGCCAGCGCCGAGATGCGCGCGGTGTGCTACCGCGGGCAATGCCTGGCCACGGCCAAGGCCTTTGCGCAGAAAATGGGCATACCCGATGGCAAGTGGTCGGTGTCGTTCCAGTCACGGCTGGGGCGGGCCAAGTGGATCGAGCCATATACCGAAGCGCGGCTGGACGAACTGGCCAAGGCGGGGGTGAAGAAACTGCTGGTGATGTGCCCGGCATTCGTTGCCGATTGCATTGAGACGCTGGAAGAGATCGGCATGCGCGGCAGCGAGCAGTTTATCGAGGCCGGCGGGCGGGAGCTGGTGCTGGTGCCGTGCCTGAATGATCACCCGGAGTGGGTGAGGGTGCTGGCGGGGATGTGTGAAAAGGCTTGAATAGCTGGGGCTGCTCTGCAGCCCTATCGCGACACAAGGCCGCTCCTACAGGGGACCGCGATCTGCTTGTAGGAGCGGCCTTGTGTCGCGATAGGGCCGCATAGCGGCCCCGGGATCTCAAGGCAACTGATCATCCAGCTTCTTGTGCTTCCAACCATCATTGCCCGGCAAAATCAGGTTCAGCGCAATCGCCACGATGGCGCACAGGGCGATGCCCTTCAGGCCCCAGTCATCCGGGCCGTCACCGCTACCGATCAGCACACCGCCGATACCAAACACCAGGGTTACCGAGACGATCACCAGGTTGCGCGCTTCGGCCAGGTCGATCTTGTGGCGGATCATGGTGTTCATGCCCACCGCTGCGATCGAGCCGAACAGCAGGCACAAAATGCCGCCCATCACCGGCACCGGGATGCTCTGCAGCAGCGCGCCGAACTTGCCGATGAACGCCAGGGTGATGGCGAACACCGCCGCCCATGTCATGATCTTCGGGTTGTAGTTCTTGGTCAGCATCACTGCGCCGGTCACTTCGGCGTAGGTGGTGTTGGGCGGGCCGCCGAACAGGCCGGCTGCGGTGGTGGCCAGGCCGTCGCCCAGTAGGGTGCGGTGCAGGCCAGGCTTTTTCAGGTAGTCACGGCCGGTCACGCTGCCGACGGCGATCACCCCACCAATGTGTTCGATCGCCGGTGCCAGGGCAACCGGGACGATGAACAGGATGGCCTGCCAGTTGAATGCCGGCGCGGTGAAGTTGGGGATTTCCAGCCATGGCGCAGCAGCGATCTTGGCGGTGTCGACCACGCCAAAGGCGAACGACAGGGCAAAGCCCACCAGCACGCCGGAAATGATCGGCACCAGGCGGAAAATGCCTTTGCCGAACACGGCGACCACCAAGGTAGTCAGCAGCGCAGGCATGGAGATCAGCATCGCGGTCTTGTACGGCATGAGTGCCGCACCATCACCACCCTTGCCCATCGCCATGTTGGCGGCGATTGGCGCCATGGCCAGGCCGATGGAGATGATCACCGGGCCGATCACTACCGGCGGCAGCATGCGGTCGATGAAGCCGGTGCCTTTGATTTTCACCATCAGGCCCATGAAGGTGTAGACGAAGCCTGCGGCCATCACGCCGCCCATGGTCTCGGCCAGGCCGAACTGGCCCTTGGCGAGGATGATCGGGGTGATGAAGGCAAAGCTCGACGCCAGGAACACCGGTACCTGGCGGCCGGTGACCAGCTGGAACAGCAGGGTGCCGATGCCGGCGGTGAACAACGCGACGTTCGGGTCGAGGCCGGTGATCAGGGGCATCAGCACCAGCGCGCCGAATGCCACGAAGAGCATCTGCGCGCCCGAAACGACCTGGCGCCAGAGCGGGTCGTTGAAGCCGTCCTGCATGGTCAGGCGTCCTTTTGCTTGGTGCCGAAGATCTTGTCACCGGCATCGCCCAGGCCCGGCACGATGTAGCCGTGTTCGTTCAGGCGCTGGTCGATCGAGGCAGTGTAGATCTGCACGTCCGGGTGGGCTTTTTCCACCACTGCGATGCCTTCTGGCGCGGCGACCAGGACCATGGCGCGGATCTCTTTGCAGCCGGCCTTTTTCAGCAGATCGATGGTGGCGACCATCGAACCGCCGGTGGCCAGCATCGGGTCGATGATCAGGGCCAGGCGCTGGTTGATGTCCGGCGCGAGCTTTTCCAGGTAGGTGTGGGCTTCGAGGGTTTCTTCGTTGCGGGCAACGCCGACGGCGCTGACCTTGGCACCCGGGATCAGGCTGAGCACGCCGTCGAGCATGCCGATGCCGGCGCGCAGGATTGGCACCACGGTGATCTTCTTGCCGGCGATTTTTTCAACTTGCACCTTGCCACACCAGCCGTCGATCTCGTAGGTTTCGAGTGGCAGGTCCTGCGTGGCTTCATACGTCAGGAGCGCGCCGACTTCCTGGGCGAGTTCGCGAAAATTCTTGGTGCTGATATCGGCACGGCGCATCAGGCCGAGCTTGTGGCGGATCAGCGGATGGCGGATCTCACGAGTGGGCATAGGGGGGCTCCGAAAGGCGGGCAAAAAAACCGCGCTAGATTAATCTATTCAGCCTGTGCTGTCGTCTGGTCATTCTGGACGTTAGTCCATAAATGCTTGATCTGTGACGAGCGGATGCGTACCTTTGCCCGCTTTTCCAAAATGCACCCCCCGGAGAGCGCCATGTCCGCCGATCTCGAGCATATCCGTCAAGTCATGCGTGAAGCTGACTGCCTGTACAACGAAGCCGAAGTCGAAGCGGCCATCGCCAACGTCGGCGAGCAGATCTGCAAGGACCTGCATGACAAGAACCCGGTGGTGTTCTGCGTGATGAATGGCGGCCTGATCTTTGCCGGCAAACTGCTGACCCACCTGCAGTTCCCGCTGGAAGCCAGCTACCTGCACGCCACCCGCTACCGCAACCAGACCAGCGGCGGCGAACTGTTCTGGAAGGCCAAGCCAGAAGTGTCGTTCATCGACCGCGACGTGCTGATCGTCGACGACATCCTCGACGAAGGCCACACCCTCAGTGCCATCATCGAGTTCTGCAAGCATGCTGGCGCGCGTTCGGTGCACACTGCGGTGCTGATCGACAAGGACCACGACCGCAAGGCCAGCCCGGACCTCAAGGCCAACTACGTGGGCCTGCCGTGCGTCGACCGCTACATCTTCGGTTACGGCATGGACTACAAAGGCTACTGGCGCAATGCCAACGGCATCTTCGCCGTCAAGGGGCTGTGATCATGCGCCAGCCTGCGTTCATCGACCAATCGCTGTTCGCCGGGCTGGCCGAAAAGGCCGCCGCCAACCCGCGCGGGCGGCAGCACCACAACTTTCACGATATGGAAGAGCCCTGCCACCGCATGGCGGTCGGGTTGCAGCCAAGCACCTACATCCCGCCGCACCGGCACCTGAACGACGACAAGGCTGAAACCTTGATTGTGCTCAAGGGCCGCCTGGGCCTGCTGATCTTCGATGAGCAGGGCGCGGTGACCGACAAGCGGGTGCTGCAGGCGGGTGGCGACTGCCTGGGTGTTGACCTGGCGCCCGGTACCTACCATGGCCTGGTGGTGCTGGAGCCGGACAGCATCCTGTTCGAGTGCAAGGCCGGCCCGTACCGGCCGGTGGGCGAGGGCGAACATGCGCACTGGGCGCCGCGTGAGGGCGAGGCCGGTGTGGCCGAGTATCAGGCCTGGATGTGCGCGCAGTTCGATTGATGTTGCCCGTACCGGCCTCATCGCCGGCAAGCCAGCTCCCACAGGGATAGCGCCGTACCTGTGGG